>JABDQK010000224.1 GCA_013042255.1 Flavobacteriaceae bacterium
CGGGTAGTTACTTCATCTGCTTCCGGGACGGAGAGTCGATGTGAGATTCTGGCAGGTCCGATGTTTTTTTTCCTGAAACCCGCATTGATAGCATCCTGCCCGAGAAATTCCAGTAAACGATTATTGGCATCATTGTCGCTTATGGCAAATATTTTGGTGATTTCCCTGCCGAAAGTGGTTTCCACTGAATCCCCTTCCACATAAAACCGGGTGTCTAAATTTAAGTACTTATTGCGGTTAATTTTCTCCATGGCCAAAACGGCGATTGGAAATTTCACTGTGCTTGCCGGATAGAAGTATTGCTGTGAATCAACTCCGAAATCGTAATCCTCGAAACGGACAGAATCATTATTCCTGATAATTCGCGTAAAGCGGATCTGAACTTCATGGAGCGAAGGATCGTCCATTACTTTCCGGATACGAATGTCATTGGAAGAGAGCACTTTTTTTAAGGGATCAGTGTCCGGAGAGGTACTGGCACATCCAGACAACAACCCTGTCAAAACAAAAGAGTATAATAGGTTTTTTAAGACTTTTTCTAAGGTGGTTCTCATCAGATCGGAATGATTTCTGCTTTTTTTATCCTGGGTTCTCTTCGTAAACTTCTCCGCGGTGGGGAAGGAGGGCGTCGCGAATCTGGATCATCATAGATTCATCAACCACCATATAGGCAACGGCATGCATCTCAGTAATGGTTTCATGCCCGCTTAATTGCAGAGATAAATTCTCCCTTTTGATAAACTCACTCAGGTGCAGGGCGTGATGCCTGGCCGTCTCTCCGGAGTCTGGTCCCCGAAAATCCCACAGTAGCTTTATTTTCCTGTTCAACTTGACATATTTTAAATTCAGGTGGAGCTTTCCTCGGCAAAGGATTTGAAGTCCTTCAAATATTTTAATGACTGCTTCTTGAATGCACCCGGCATGAGAAAGCCCATGGCCTTCATAAATAGGCCATTGAATTGAAATTCAGTTTCTGAAATCCATTTGGTCTTATTTTCATCAACGGCTTTGAAGTAGTTTTTCTGCACATTGTGAACGCCTTTGGCATCATATGTAGCGTGAAATTCGTGAGGGAGATTACGTTTTAAAATGGTTTCTACCATCACGATCTCTCTTTTACCCATTTTGTAGGTAAGCTCCATTTGTGCTCCTTCTTTCCCCTGAATTCCACTCAGTACCTTATATGAAATCAGGTCTTTTTGCCAGAATTTCATGTTTTCCGGATTATCAAATTTTCGGATAAATTCAGCCAGGGGAACATTGATTACAATTTCAGTAATATATTTCATGGGTGGTGAAACTTTAAACCCTAAGTTAGTAAATTATGAGTAGTAGGAAATAAAAATCTGTTAATGAGAGGGCTTATACTTGTTCAGGAAAATCGAATGCTTAATTTTGCGGAATGCATTTCACACTGAGAAACGATATTCGTAGAGTTCTGATCCTTGTACCTCTTTGTCTGATATTTGTACTGAGCTCGTGTGAAGGACTATTTAAATCGGAACCGGAAAGCACACCCCTGGCCAGAGTAGGGGATGAATACCTCTACAGGGAAGACATCGAATCTTTACTAAACTCTCAGTTAAACGAGCAGGATAGTACCTCTCTTGTTACCAATTACATCAATAACTGGGCGGTGAAACAGTTACTCTTTTCCAAGGCTCAGATCAACCTCACAGAAGAACAGATAGCCTCTTTTGAGCGACTCGTGGCTAATTACCGTATCGACCTGTTTACCAGAGCCTATAAGGAGGCCCTCGTTCTACGGGGCGAGGATACTACTGTCACCGATGGACAGCTAAGACAATTTTATGAACAGGAAAAAGAGAATTTTGTCCTGAAAGAGAAAATCCTCCAACTTCGATTTGTTGAGTTGCCAAAACAATTTTTAAACAAGGATGAGGTAATCAAACGACTCAATAATTTCAATGACGAGGATCAGGTGTTTTTGGATTCAATTGGGGTGCAATTCACCAAACTCAATTTTAACGATTCTCTCTGGATCCCGCTTACGAGAATCATACAGGAAATACCTCCTCTGACCTATGAAAATGAGGAACGA
This sequence comes from Flavobacteriaceae bacterium, assembly GCA_013042255.1. Taxonomy (GTDB): domain Bacteria; phylum Bacteroidota; class Bacteroidia; order Flavobacteriales; family Flavobacteriaceae; genus Muriicola. The sequence continues at coordinate 2,063 of JABDQK010000224.1, forward strand.
TACCTAAAAAAATCACAATTTTTTGAATTGGAGGACTCTCTGGGGGTATATTTGGGGAAGATAAGCGATATTCGGGAAATTAATGAGATCGCTCCCCTTAGCTATATCAAACCGACACTCCGACAGGTTTTGCTCAACAGGAGAAAGCTCGACTTTTTACGTCGACTCGAAACTGAGATCCTCGATGAAGCCGTAAAACAAAATGAATTTGAAATTTATGAAAAAGAGAAAGAATAAGTTTTTACTATTCACTTTTGCCACCTTCACTCTTATGGGAATGGCACAGGAGGAATCAGGAAGTGAAACTACAGCAGATCCCGGACAGCAATTGTCTGAGTCAACTACCTCCGTAAAAGACACTGTTAATTCCTTCAAGAAGATAAAACTTGATGGGATTGCGGCTGTAGTGGGCGACTATGTTATACTCGACTCAGACATAGAGAAAACACTTATCGATCTGAGGAGCCAGGGAGCCTCAACTGAAGATATCACACATTGTAGTCTGTTAGGGAAACTAATGGAGGATAGGCTCTATGCGCATCAGGCAGTTCAGGACAGTATTCTGGTTTCAGACGATGAGGTAAATGCCACGAGTGACCGGCAGATCCAGCAGTTGGTTCAGCAGGTGGGTTCAATGGACAAGGTGCTTCAGTTTTACAAAAAGGAAACGGTAGAGGATTTCAGGGAAGAACTTTATAATATCAACAAATTGAGGATGTTGTCTGAGAAAATGCAACAGAAGATTGTTGGTGAGATTCAGGTCACTCCAGAAGAGGTGAGGCAATTCTTTAAGAATATTCCTGAAGATGAAAAACCAGTCTTTGGTGCCGAACTCGAAA
>JABDQK010000225.1 GCA_013042255.1 Flavobacteriaceae bacterium
CCTATCAGCGAATTTGCCCCAAAACGGACTTGAGACCATCGCTGCAATACCCGAGGCAATGACAAAGATGCCAAGTCCGGAAAACGACGCCTGGGTCGATTCCTTACCGATAATGACAAAAAAAGGCTGGGCAAGAGGAATCGCCATTAAAAATGCCCTGGCTAATATAAAGTTCCTGAGATTGGTATCTTTTTTTAATAAACTTAATCCCGCCCTGAATTCCTGCAAAGGTGTGCGACCACCATCCGTAGCACCTGGGGCTTCTTTTATCAAAATAAAAAATAGTCCCGCCAGAATCCACAAAAATGTCGCAGCTCCTACAAGTAAAAGGATAACAGCCATAGGATCCCAGGAATTGAGAAAAAAATAAAGTAGCAGTCCGAAGATTAAAGTAAGAATTCCTCCCCCGGTGGCTCGCCAGGCAAGAAGTTGCCCGCGTTTTCCTTTGGGAATGGTTTTTCCCATTACGTCTTTATAAGCGACAGAAGATACCCCGCTGGCCATGCTAAAGAACAACAGCAGTACAACCACTGCAATACCGGCCTCCCATCCGTCAAAAAATAGCAGTGATATCCCCATCAACATTACCAAGATCGCCTGAAAAAATGCCGGAATCGCCCAGAAATATTTCCTTAGAGGGTATTTCCTTATTGCTCCTGAAACGGCCAATTGAGGTAGTAAACTGCCCAGGTTCTTAAGAGGGACAAGCATTCCTGAAAATCCCGAGCCACTGCCCACCAGGGATAATATCCAGGGTAAGGTAACATTCGGACTTACGAGTTGTTCTGCTAATTTGGAGCAAAATCCACTAAAGGCATTTTTCAGAAAATTCCCCGGTACTTCCTCACAGTGCTCTTCTGCAATTGGCTCGCAACTGCGAAGTTCCAATTCCAGATTCAGCCATTTTGCTACCTTTTCCATTATTCAACGGATGATGGGAGGGGTTGTTTTATCTTTTCAACGAGCTTGTTGTGATAATAATCATAAAGGGCAAACTGGGATCTTAAACTGGGCTTGTTATTCCTTACATAGGCATTGTCCTGTTCTTCATTAAATTTTCGGGCTTTCACATTATCCTGCCAGCAGATCTCAAAAGTATCTATTAGTTCATTTTTAATTTCAGGATCGTAAACAGGGCATCCAACTTCTACCCTATTCTCAATATTCCTTGTCATCCAGTCGGCTGATGAAATATAAATTTTTGGGTCTCCCCCATTGGAAAAAATAAAAAGGCGAGGATGTTCCAGAAATTTATCCACGATACTGATCGCTTCTATATTTTCACTCATCCCCTTTATCCCCGGAATGAGGCAGCAAATTCCCCTGACAATCATTTTTATTTTTACTCCGGCCCTGCTCGCTTCGTACAATTTATCGACCATATTATACGAGGTAAGACTATTCATCTTTATCTTGATGTAGGCCTCTTTCCCCTGTTTAACGTTTTCTATCTCATTATCAATGAGTTTTTTAAATACACTTTTGGTATAATGCGGAGAAACAATCAGGTGTTTATACTTATTGATTTTGTAGCTGGTTTCGAAGAAATCGAAAACCATATTCAGCTCTTTCAGGATTTTATCATTGGCCGTAAACAGGGTATAATCGGTATAAATCCTCCCGGTGGTCTCATTGAAATTACCGGTGCTGACCAGTCCGTATCTCCTGATCCCATCTTGTTCTTCCCGCTCAATAAGACAGATCTTGCTGTGTACCTTTAAGCCTGGCACCCCAAAGATAAGTTTTACGCCTTCCTCTTGCAGCTGTTCGGCATAGCCGATGTTTGCGGTCTCGTCAAACCTTGCTCTGAGCTCTATTTGCACAGTTACCTGCTTTCCGTTTTTGGCCGCATTGATCAGAGAAGAAACTACCTGGGAATTATCAGCGAGGCGATAGACCGTGATTTTGATGGCTTTTACCTTGGGATCGAGCGCTGCTTCCCGAAGAAAACGTATGATATACGAAAATTTGTGATAGGGGGTGTATTGAAGAAAATCCTTTTCAGCGATCTGATCGAGAAAACTCCCTTCCAGGTCGATTCCCTTTATTGCAAGAGGTTTGATCTTTTTGTACATAAGATCTTCCTTCCCCAGACTCGGGAAGCTCATATAATCTCTTCTATTGTGATATCTGCCGCCGGGTATAACACTATCTGTATCGGTGATCCCCATCTTTTCAGTCAGAAACCTAAGTGTATCTTCCTCAATACTCTTGTCATAGACAAATCGAACCGGATCGCTGATCTTTCGATTATCTACACTGGAGGATATTTTTTCAATAAAGCTTTTACTGAGATCATTGTCGATATCGAGTTCGGCATCGCGGGTGATTTTAATCATATGAGCCGATATAGAAGCGTAATCGAACATCGAGAAAATACTTTTTAGGCAGTATCGGATAAGATCATCCAGAATGATGATATAATGTTTGTCCCCTTCCTTTGGCAATACTACAAATCTGTCTATCCCCTTTGGGATTTCTATAAGGGCAAAACTGATGTCGTTTTCATGATGTCCGGCCTCAGTTTCATGATCAGAATTCAGGATCATTTTAATGGCCAGATACGCAGCACTGTCCTTGAGCATCGGAAAGGAGGCAAGGTCATTGAGGATAATGGTCATAAGTTGCGGACTTACTTTCTCCTGAAAATAGGTCTTCAAGAATTTGGATTGCTCTTCGGTTACCTCTTCCTCGTTGATCAGAAAAATATTTTCCCCCTCCAGTTCCTTTTCAATGTCTTTGTGTATTTCAAGGCTGCGGGTCTGTTGTTCAATGACAATTTTAGTGATCTCTTCCAGCAGATCCTTGGCCACTTCTCCTCCGAGGACACTCTTTCCTGATTTTCCGGCCTCCACAATACGCTTTACGGTGGCATATCGAACTTTAAAAAATTCATCCAGGTTATTTGAAAAAATTCCTAAGAACCGTAGCCGCTCAATCAGAGGAACATTTGGATCGGCACTTTCCTGCAGCACACGGTCATTAAATTTTAACCAGCTGATTTCTCTATTGATATATCTGTTTTTGCTCTTAATCATAGACTAAGCTCTTTGGGAATCACAACTCTTTCTGTTTTGCCACGTTTTATATCTTTCCATTGCCTGATATTAAAAGAAAGATGAACAAGACCGGTGGTCGGGACATTATCGATATGCACATCCCCCAATTCATTAACGATTTCAGTGAAAGCGTGATTGTGTCCAAAAATCATGATTTTATCCTGTGAATCCGGCAGGTCTCTTAGAAAGTCGAGCAATTCGTTTCCCGAAAAAACATACAGTCCATCTGCAAGTGAGAATTTCTGATATGGAATTTTCATGACTCTGAGAAAAATTACACAGGTATGCAGCGCCCGGATGGCCGGGCTGGAAAATACCATATCAGGCTTAACTGAAAAAGCACCGAAATGACGTGATACTTTATGTGCGTCTTTCACGCCTCTTTCTTTTAAAGGTCTGTCGCGGTCTTCTACTCCTAAATCCCAAGAGGACTTGCCATGTCTGACCATTATTAATTGTTTCATAGTTGTGTGTATAAAGATTATGACAAGCTCAATAAAATAAGTACAAGCCTTGCTGCTAAGGTGCCAGCCTTTCTATTTTCCAGCTGTAATCCTCTTGCAGCGTATATCGCAAACGATCGTGAAGGCGATTGGGTCTTCCCTGCCAAAATTCTACTGACACCGGCGACACCAGATACCCTCCCCAATATTCAGGCCTGGGAATCTCACCCTGTTCGTATTTTTTTTCGAGTTCTTTTAGTTTCTCCTCCAGAACTTCACGAGAAGGAATCACCTCACTTTGTTCAGAAACTATTGCACCTAATTTACTCCCTGTGGGTCTGGATTCAAAATATCCATCCGACATATTTTCAGGTATCTTCTGAGCAGTTCCTTTGATGATCAC
>JABDQK010000254.1 GCA_013042255.1 Flavobacteriaceae bacterium
TTTATATAAGGTTTAACAATGTTGTCTAAGGTTTTGTTCTATTTACAATTGCCTTTTGTAATCATTTCTTAATAGCTCGAAGCATTTCACGTTTTCCCGGAGGACCTGGAAGGCGCTCAACGGTAAACCCTACAGCATCCATAGCACGTCTAACGCTTCCTTTCGCCGAATAAGTAACCAGTATCCCGTTATCTTTCAGAGCATTAAACATTTTCTGAAATATAGCCTGGGTCCATAACTCGGGCTGTACCCTGGCTCCAAAAGCATCGAAATAGATTAGGTCGAATTCGCCTTTTGTGCTGATATCCCTGAAATCCAGTTTATTTTTTTTCAGGACAAAATCGGGCGAGAGACATATCTCCTCCTCCCAATTGCAGCTGTGCATTTGATTAAATACGGCATCCAACTGGGGTACTTCCAGGGCTTCCACATAATTTAACTCGCCAACTTCTTCAGGGGAAACAGGAAAGGCTTCTACCCCGGTGTATTTAATGTGCAATTTTCGCTTTATACTTTCGTGAAGTGTGATCAGAGCGTTGAGTCCGGTTCCAAAGCCAATTTCCAGGATGGCAATACTATTTTTGCGGGAAGCATATAGCCCGTGTTTAATAAATACATGATAAGCCTCCTGAATCGCCCCGTGCTTGGAGTGGTATTGTTCATTCCATTCATCAAGGGAAATAGTCTTTGATCCATCTCCGGTTGTAATAATGGATCTTTTCACATCAATTTGTTAACCGAACCCCATCGGCAACAAAACTATAAGTAGCTTTAGGTGCTGTGATCCGATCGATCTCTTCTTTTGTAGCGCCCCCGTCCTCGGCGTAATGCTTCTGGTCTTCCACACTTATTTCTTCAATAAACGCTTTGCCATGAAGGGTTACTTCTTTGCCAGCAATATCCTTTGGGACAAAAAATCCGTAATCCTTGAAGGTCACGCGCATCTCTTCCCCATCCCCGAGTGCAACTTTCATCCAGCACCCTTTCATCTGACAAACTTCCGTAACTTCTCCACTAAAGGTAACATCAAGGCTATCAGTTTGCTGAAGCCCGGTTATTGCATCTGCCATATCGGTTGCAGATTTTACTTCATCAGCTTCAAAAGCGCTGCCAAAAACCGTGGCCACCTCTTTTTCTACTTCTTTTACCGGAGTTTCTGCTTGAGAATTCTTCTCCTTACAACTCCCCAGGAGAAGAAGAATAACAAGGATAATGTTAAAACCTTTCATTTTATTTAGAATTTGAGATTACTCTGCAAAGCTGGTCATTTTTCGCTTAAAAAAGAAGGAATAAGAGGGTATAAATGTTTAATTTTGAGAAGTAAAACGCAACATATGGAGACTACAACAGGGAAAATAATTGTTGAGAAAATAAAAGAATCCAAGATCGCCAAGGTAGATTTTTCCAATCTTCCCTTCGGAAAGGTCTATTCAGATCATATGTTGGTGTGCGATTATAAGGACGGGGCATGGCAAACCCCTCATATTAAGCCATACGGCCCTATATCCTTAGATCCGGCAGCCAAGATATTCCATTACGGGCAATCGGTTTTTGAAGGAATGAAAGCCTACAAGGATGCTGAAGGACAGGCCTGGCTTTTCAGGCCGGATGAAAACCAGAAAAGGCTCAATATATCTTCTAAACGAATTTCCATTCCAGAACTTCCTAAAGAAATATTTATGGAAGGCCTCCGTACGCTTTTAAAACTGGAAAAAGACTGGATTCCTACCACAGCGGGAAGTTCATTATATGTAAGGCCCTTTATATTTGCCTCAGGCGTGGGATTGCATGCCTCTCCCGCCGATCAGTACAAATTCTTTATCGTATGTGCGCCTTCCGGTCCCTATTTTGCAGGGTCGATCAAAGTTCTCATCGAGGAGAAATATTCGAGGGCTGCAAACGGAGGGGTTGGGTTTGCTAAGGCCGGAGGAAACTACGCCGGGCAGTTTTACCCTACACAACTCGCGGTTGAAAAGGGCTATCAGCAGGTCATCTGGACCGATGACAATACGCATGAATACATAGAAGAGGCCGGGGCCATGAATATCTTTGTTCGAATCAATGATACACTGATGACCAGCCCGGTTAGTGATAGAATCCTGGATGGTGTTACGAGAAAAAGTGTTATCGATATTGCAAAGGCAGAGGGCATTCCGGTTGAAATTCGAAAAGTAAGAGTTGAGGAACTTATTTCAGCCTCTAAAAATGGCAGCTTAAAAGAGATGTTCGGTGCTGGTACCGCGGCTGTAATATCGCCTATATCCGGTTTCGGACACAGAGATACAGACTATACCTTACCAGAACTGGAGAATAGTTATGCTTCACTCCTGAAAAAACGGATAACAGACATTCAGTATAATAGAGCAGAAGATCCTTTTGGGTGGCGATTTAAAATCGATTAGATAAATAGGTGAAATAACTCCTTACTTGTCGAGGATAGCCTTGATATCCGGTTTAAAATAAGCAGGACCTTTCAGTACCTTCCCATCCTCACGGTATATGGGTTTCCCGTCTTCCCCGAGTTTACTCATATTGCTGCGCTGAATCTCCTCGAAAACCTCTTCGATGATATGTTGCATCCCGTGTTCGAGAATGGTTCCGCATAAAATATACAGCATATCCCCCAGGGCATCTGCAACTTCAACCAGATCACCTCTCTGAGCTGCTTCGTAATACTCTTCGTTCTCTTCGTCCATAAGATTGTAGCGCAGTAAATTTTTGGCCTCCCCCAAATTGGCTTTGGGAGTTTCTGACACTCCAAGACCGAAGGAGCGATGAAAAAGGGCAACGGCATCTATCTTACTTTTCATGGTATCGCTTTTTGACGTAGTTTTGCGCTAAAATATAAAATATGTTCAGCACTGGACAATTAATCTTTGCCGCCCTTTTTGTTCTATTTTTTACTGTTGTTATTGTATTTTCATATAGAAAGGACAAAAAACTTCACAATAAAAATTACAAAGGAGTGAAATGGGTGGGTATTGTCTTTATCCTTTTCATAATTTTTCTATTTACAATTAAATATCTGCTGAAAAATTAACATTTTTTTTAGTTACACCACAAAAATTGCTTCCCTGACAACATTATCCCCGATTCGTGCGTATACAATAAGAAAACACGTACTTTTGCGTTATAGTTTCAAAGAAATCCGATAAATGACAACCTTTTTTACCATTTTCTTTGTTTTGATTTTAGTAAACGCTGCTCTTCTCGCTTTTAGTTTGTTCACAAACAAACGCAATCAGACAGAAATTCAGGGTGGCAAAACGCAAGCCAAGGAAGAGATTATTTATCCTCTCGATTGGACATCCTCAGAATACAGAAAAGCCATTTAGATTCCTATCTTTAGGAAATGAAACACTTTTTACTGGTCTTTCTTGGAGGAGGTATTGGCAGCGGCTTTCGCTTTCTTATCAGTAAATTTCTCAATCCCTATTTCAGTTCTTTTTTTCTGGGCACTTTTAGTGTCAATATTATTGGTTGCTTCCTTATAGGTCTCATCCTTGGAATTGCGACAAAATCTGCTGCACTAAATAATACATTTCTTGTTTTTCTTACCATAGGTTTTTGCGGAGGCTTTACCACCTTTTCTTCATTTGCCCTTGAAAACTACGGGATGCTCCGGGAGGGACAGATTTTCTCATTTCTAATCTATACGCTGAGCAGTATATTGGCAGGAATCCTCGCAGTAGCGATGGGTCTGTGGCTTGTAAAACTCCTTTCTTAAGCTTTAAATTAAGTCGGTATTCTTAGATATCATTCCCACTAGATACACCAATTCTTACGGTGTATGTTAACACACCCCTACAAAAAAACCATATTTTCAAATTACAAAGTTTAGAATATCATACCCCTATTTATTAAGGGTATAATTTATTATAATAATAAAAATAACCATCATACCCCTATTTTTTTAGGGGGTCAATTAAATTAATCTAATATTTGACCCATCAACAATAAACTAATACGATGAAAAAAGTAGAAGCAATTATTCGAAAATCGAAATTTGATGATGTGAAAAAAGCACTTCATGAAATTGAGGTGAATTTCTTCAGTTACTGGGATGTCACTGGAGTCGGAAATGAAAAACAGGGACATGTCTACAGAGGGATTTCCTATAGCACTTCCGATATCCAAAGGCGGTACCTGGAAATTGTGGTTTCAGACGATTTTCTGGAAAGAACAGTCAATACGGTTTTAGAAGCAGCGTATACCGGTAATGTAGGAGACGGAAAGGTTTTTGTCTCAGATGTCCTGGAGGCATACAGAATCAGAACGCGTGAAAACGGCCATGACGGAATCAACTAAAGCAAAAAACTAACTCACAAGTAAAGAAATATGGAAGCAGGATTATTTACAGCTAACAATATATGGATGATGGTTTGTACCGCATTGGTATTCTTCATGCATTCAGGATTTGCCTTTTTAGAAATAGGGCTTACCAGACAAAAAAACACCATTAATATACTTTTTAAGAACATCTTTATCATTACCGTAGGCTTGCTGATGTACTATATAGGTGGTTTTAACCTGATGTACCCCGGATTTGCCGACGGTTCTGCCGGTATACTTGATTTTGCAGGCTTCGGTATTGCCGCGCCTGAAAACGGTATGACACCTGAATACGCAGATGGCGGTTATACCTGGTGGACAGATTTCCTCTTTCAGGGCATGTTTGCCGCAACAGCAGCTACCATTGTTTCTGGAGCTGTTGCCGAAAGAATTAAGATCGGTCCCTTTATGATTTTCACCATCATTTACGTAGGCCTTGTGTATCCAATAGTGGGATCTTGGCAATGGGGAGGTGGATTCCTTTCAACACTGGGAGGTGATGAAGCCGGATTTTATGATTTTGCGGGATCTACCCTGGTTCACTCCGTAGGAGGTTGGGGGGCGCTTATCGGGATTTATCTCCTTGGCGCACGAATTGGAAAATTTGGAGACAAAGGAGAAATAAAAGCGATTCCGGGACACAATATTCCAATGGCTACTGCCGGGGTTCTCATCCTCTGGCTGGGCTGGTTTGGATTTAACGGGGGCTCTGTTTTATCAGGTGATCCCGAACTGACTTCCCTTGTACTTGTCACTACCAGTTTAGCGGCAGCTGCCGGAGGTGTAGGCTCCCTTATCCTTTCAACCATATTATATAAGAACCTTGACCTTACCATGTTCCTGAACGGAATCCTGGGCGGACTAGTCGGAATTACTGCCGGAGCAGATCTGATGTCTCCTAATGAAGCAGTTGTTATCGGTCTGATTGCAGGTTTTATTATCGTCCTTGGCGTCGCCCTTATCGACAGGCTCAGACTCGACGACCCGGTTGGTGCGGTAACCGTCCACTTAATCTGTGGTATATGGGGAACACTTGCCGTTGGAATATTTGGGGCTAAAGCCGGAGGCGAACAATTTCTTTATCAACTGGCCGGTGTGGGTGCAGCAGCAACTTTCTGTTCACTAACAGCATTTATAATCTTCTACAGCTTAAAGAAAACTATTGGAATTCGAGTATCTAAAGAAGAAGAAATTGAAGGACTCGACCTTCATGAACATGGGATGGACTCCTATGCAGATTTCAGAATGAACCAACATTAATAAAAAGGTGACGGAGCGTTTGGCAGAACGCTCCGTCTATAACCTTTTCCAAAATTTCAACTTAAAACAGTAATAACATCCTC
>JABDQK010000237.1 GCA_013042255.1 Flavobacteriaceae bacterium
GTTGCCGAATGCTAAAGTCGAACTCCTTTCTGGGAAAATAGGGAACATAAGAATAAAACGACTTGTCTAGATCTATCTTCTTCTCCATTACCATTTTTGCAAGGGCCATGGAAGCAATAGGTTTGGATGCACTCGCGATTCTAAAAATGGTTTTTTGCGGGTCTACAGGAATTCGGTCGTCTATGTCGGCCCATCCAAAACCCTTTTGAATTACCTTCTTCCCTCGGTGCAGCACGGTAACAGCCATTCCAGGTACTTTTGATTCATCTACCCAGGTATTAAAAGGCAGGTAAAACGGCACTGATAAATCTTCCAGATCTTTCTCAGTCGTCTGTCTGGAAAATAATTTGAGAATGTTCGAAAAAAATCCCATTATTAGTCGTTGTAAATCAACTCCCCCCGGTACAGCACTTCCACGGAAACTGAGTCTGGACGGTTAAAACTTATAACGTCACCCGTTCCTCTAATCACCCCTCTTAGAATCTGCTGTGGGTTTATCAGGATGTCATTACTCCCTCTGTGGTTGACGATGACTTCCTCAGCCAGCAGGGATTCGGCTTCAATTCTTGAATCTCCTGCTGCTATAGTAGTGTTGAATCGCTCAGCGTTCCCGGCCACTTTAAAATATGCAATTCCATTGGCAACCAGTTGCAGATTCTGTACATCTACGGTCATGTCAAAAGATCCGTCTGTAGTTTCCGTTTCAGGGTTATTAAAGCTCTCGGTGATTAGGGTGAGGTTAGGAAAATCCAGGGTACCCTCACTACTAACCGGCCAACCTGTACTACTTCTGATTTCATTGATATTGGGGGAGGTTACTAAAACCTTCGTTATCCCGTATTCCCTGAAGAGATTACAATTATTGGTATTTCGCAAAATCAGGGTATTATCCTCCACGCTCGCACTAACCTCTTCCCTCAGGTACTCCCCAGTTTCTATGATTACCTGCTGTTGGGTTCCCGATTCTACAACAAGCTGAACTCCTTCATATACCGTAATTTTTTCAAAACCAGGCAGGGTTACCTCATCCTGTACCAGATCACCTGCATTCTGGAAACAATCGGGAACATTATCTCCGTTGCAGCCAGATAAAAACAGGGCAGCAAAAACGGTTATATATTTCAGTGTTTTTACTCTTTTCATAGTCTTATTCCTATTCCCATTTCTACAGCTTCCGCTTTTGCAGCATGTGATTTGAGGCTGAGGGCTGCAAACCATTTATCCCCAAAATATCGTTTGACCCCTACCCGATTGTACACCTGTCCTTCGAAGTCGAAGGGATAGTACACATAGTATCCCAGTTGGGTAATTACACTGAGCTTATTGATAAACAATTCATGCCCAACGAAAATTCCAACTCTCTTAAAGTCGGTTGCAGGATCCACCTCAAGTTCAGGGAAGGAGATCGACTGAAACCGGATCAGTTCTTTCAGAAAATTAGAGTAAAATACGTCCGATCCCAACTGAATAGCGCTAAACTTTCCAAGGCGTTTATCGGCATAGGCCGAGAAAATATAAAAGGGATATTGTCCTGAATTAATTACATCACTCTCATTAATTCCACTTCTGAAAACCAGGTTCATCTTAACTGATTCCCTTATTTCGGGTTGTTCCTTTCGTATAAACTCCTCATTAGGATCGCCCTTGAGATCGTAGATCAAACCTGCGTTAAAAGCAAAAGTATTGGTGGAGGTATTTGGTGCTTTTACGTTGGCATTGGAATAATGGACCAGGGAAATACCGGCCTTTACACCGAGGTTTTTATAGAGACGTGGCCTGTTATAATTGAAGACCAGGAAAGTAGAACTCATAAGATGCGAGCCATAGGCATTATTCCTGAAATTCTCCTCTTTGTTGTAGGGGTTGGTATTGTACGCAATTCCCTGCCCGATCCGGAATTGCAGCTTACGTTTCAGCAGATAAAAATTATAATGCAGATAAACGCCCAGATTATGTCCGAGGGTACTGTTCTTCATATCCTGATACACCACTGAAAAGCCGGTATCTGGAAAATTGAAAGGGGCCTCCCACCCTTCATGTCCGAAAGTCTGCTTGTTAAAGCCAAGAATAACACCTGACGGATGTTCTCTGATAAGATGTGATATGTCTGTATTGTGCAACAGGATAGAGCCATAAAAGGGCGTTACATCCATATTCCAGTAGGCAGGAGTATCCTCCTGTTGGGCATAGCCCAGGGAGAAGCACAGCAGGCATAAAAGTAAGATCCGGATTTTCATGGGGCGTAAAAATAGCAATTATTCGGCTGGTGTAAACGGGTATTGATCCCACCGGGATTAAAATATTGCTTTGGCTATTTCCCGGATATTGTCACTTTTACCCATAGAGTAATAATGAAGTACTGGTGCTCCTGCATCTTTGAGTTCTTTTGATTGGGCGATGGCCCATTCAATTCCTACCTGCCTTATTGCTGTGTTATTCCTACATTTCTCTACTTCCTCGATAAGATCCTGGGGCAAATCGATCCGGAATACCTGAGGTAGTAATTGGAGGTGCCTTTTTACGGCGATAGGTTTAATTCCTGGAATGATGGGCACATCAATTCCTGCTTCCCGTGCCGCGGTAACAAAATCAAAGTATTTCTGGTTGTCAAAAAACATCTGAGTTACGATGTATTGAGCTCCGAGATCAACCTTTTTCTTAAGCCATTTCAGATCGGTCTTCATGGAAGGGGCTTCCATATGTTTCTCGGGATATCCTGCTACACCAATACAAAAGTCGGAACAATTATCAGTTTCGATTACTTCGTGAAGATACTGTCCGGAATTCAGGTTTCTGATCTGACTAACTAGTTCTGAAGCGTATTTATGACCTCCCTTTGTAGGTTCAAAATATTGCTCTCCTTTCATAGCGTCTCCCCTTAATGCCATGATATTATCAATTCCCAGATAGTGACAATCTACCAACAGGTATTCAGTCTCTTCTTTTGTAAATCCGCCACAGAGCACATGAGGAATGGTATCTACATCATATTTGTGTTTTATTGAAGCACAAATTCCAACGGTTCCAGGGCGCATTCTGGTTAGTTTCTTGTCTAGTAAGCCATCGCGGTCTATGTAGACGTATTCCTCCCGCGAGGTAGTCACGTCTATAAATGGAGGCTTAAACTCCATCAAGGGGTCTATATTGTCATAAAGCTCCTTAATACTCCTGCCTTTTACAGGCGGGATAATCTCAAAGGAAAAAAGGGTTTCCCCTTTGGCCCTCTCTATATGTTCGGTTACTTTCATTCTTTTTGCTGTTTTTTAATCTGCCAGGTTCGGTGCCAGCCATTTACCAGCCTCTTTCAATGTAATTCCTTTACGATTTGCATAGTCTTCTAATTGATCCTGAGCAATTTTGCCAACCCCAAAATAACGGGCTTGAGGGTGAGCAAAATAGTAACCACTGACACTGGCTGCAGGCCACATCGCAAGACTTTCGGTTAAGGTAACTCCAATAGTTTCCTCTACATTCAGCATCTCCCAGATGGTTTTCTTTTCAAGATGGTCGGGGCAGGCAGGATATCCCGGGGCAGGCCTGATTCCCTTGTATGCCTCACGGATCAAATCTTCATTGGAAAGTGATTCACTCCCGGCATATCCCCAATAATCTGTTCTGATCTCCCTGTGCAGATATTCGGCAAAAGCCTCTGCCAGCCGATCGGCCAAAGCCTTCACCATGATTGCACTATAATCATCTAGCTCTGCTTCATATTTTCTAGCCAGTTCTTCCGTACCAAAACCTGCCGTTACACAGAAACATCCTATATAGTCCTGTATCCCCGATGACCTGGGGGCAACAAAATCGGCAAGTGCCAGATGTGGTGTTCCTTTCTTTTTCTGTAGTTGCTGCCTTAAAGTACGAAAGACATAAGGTGGCTTATCCCGTTTGAGCAGCACTTCAATATCGTCGTCATTTATAGAATTTGCAGGAAAAAGACCAAAGACTGCTCTGGCCTTTAATAGTCTTTTTTCAATTATGGTATTCAACATCTCCTTTGCATCGTTAAACAAGCCGGTTGCCTGCTCCCCTACCACCTCATCCTTCAAAATATGGGGATATTTGCCGTGAAGATCCCAGCTTCGAAAAAACGGAGTCCAGTCTATATAAGGTTCCAGGAGACTTAGGTCTACCTCTTTAAGGACATGCGTTCCTATTTGTTTAGGTTCTGTAATTTCTGAATTTTTCCAGGACAAGGCCAATTTGTTCTTTCGTGCTTCCCCAATACTGAGGTACTCTTTTTGTTTCCGCCGATCGAGAAATTTGTCACGAAAATCGGCGTAGTTTAGTTTCAACTCTTTTATGTAATCTTCAGAGCGGTCCTGCTGAAGAAGATCCCCAACCACAGTAACTGCTCTGGAAGCATCATTGACATGAACTACCGCAGCTTTGTACTGAGGGTCTATCTTAACTGCTGTATGGGCTTTGCTCGTTGTAGCACCACCGATCAGCAAAGGAACTTTAAAATTCTGCAGCTCCATCTCTTTTGCCAGAAATACCATTTCATCCAGGGAGGGGGTAATGAGTCCGCTTAACCCAACAATATCCACCTGATGTTCTACGGCTTTTTGAATGATCTTTTCCGGAGGGACCATGACACCTAAATCAATAATTTCGTAGTTATTGCATGCAAGGACCACACTTACAATGTTTTTACCTATATCGTGTACATCCCCTTTTACTGTTGCTAAAAGTATCTTCCCGGCCGATCCGCGCGCAGACTCCTCCTGAGATGCTTCGATATAGGGTGTTAGGTAGGCCACGGCCTTTTTCATAACCCTGGCTGATTTCACTACCTGGGGAAGGAACATTTTACCACTTCCAAAGAGATCACCAACTACATTCATCCCGTTCATCAGATGCCCCTCTATCACTTCAATTGGTTTTTCAGCGCTTTTTCTGGCCTCCTCTACATCTTCAATGATATACTCGTCTATTCCTTTTACCAGTGCCCTTGTAATCCTGTCCTGTATGGATTCTTCCCGCCAGCTAAGATCTTTTTTATTCTGCCTGGATTTGCCTACTACCTTTTCAGCAAAATCCAATAGCCTTTCAGTAGCATCATGGCGTCTGTTCAAGATCACATCCTCCACATAATCAAGAAGATCCTCCGGAATATCATCGTATACTTCCAGCAGTGCCGGATTCACAATCCCCATATTCATACCGGCCCTGATGGCATGGTACAGGAAGACTGAATGCATAGCCTCCCGTACAGTTGTATTCCCTCTAAAACTAAAAGATACATTACTCACACCCCCACTCACACTGCAGTGAGGCAGGTTTTCCCTTACCCACCGGGTAGCCTCAATAAAATCGACAGCATTGCGCTTGTGTTCTTCCATCCCCGTAGCTACCGGAAATACATTAAGGTCGAAAATGATGTCTTCAGGAGGAAAGTTTAGTTGATGCACAAGGATGTCATACGATCTCCCTGCAATCTCAATCCTGCGTTCATAGGTATCGGCCTGCCCCTGTTCATCAAAGGCCATGATTATTACGGCGGCCCCGTATCGTCTTATGAGTTTCGCCTGGCGGATAAATTCTTCCTCCCCTTCCTTCAGGCTGATGGAGTTCACCACGCATTTTCCCTGAGCCACCTGCAGTCCGGCCTCGAGGATTTCCCATTTGGAACTGTCAATCATCAGCGGCACTCTGGCGATATCAGGTTCTGCCAGGATCAGATTGAGAAATTTTACCATTGCTTCCTTCCCATCGATCAGACCATCATCCATATTCACATCGATGATCTGGGCACCACCTTCCACCTGGTGTCTGGCAATTTCAACGGCTTCCTCAAATTTTCCTTCCTTTATTAAGCGAAGAAACTTACGGGATCCGGCTACATTGGTTCGTTCCCCAATATTGATAAAATTGCTTTCAGGAGTAATTACAAGGGGCTCCAGGCCTGAGAGTTTTAGCGGCCTGATTTCACTCCTCTTTTCTGATGGGAGCTGAAATGAAGAATGATCCTTATGGCTATGGAGTTGATCACTTGTCATACCTCTAAATGGGATTTTCTCGGCTCATATTCAGCCGCCAACCGTGCTATCGCACTGATATGTGCAGGGGTTGTTCCACAACATCCCCCTACAATATTCACCAGGTTTTTTTCGAGATATTCCCTGATCTGTGCAGCCATTTCCTCCGGACTCTGGTCGTATTCTCCGAAGGCATTGGGCAGACCGGCATTGGGATGAGCCGAGACCGGGTATGGGGTCTTTGCGGCTAAGATCTGTAGGTGTGGAACCAACTGACTCGCTCCCAGCGCGCAATTAAAACCTACCGACAGGAAGGGAATGTGTGATACTGATATTAAAAAAGATTCGGCAGTCTGACCTGATAAAGTACGCCCTGAGGCATCAGTGATGGTGCCACTGATCATCACCGGAATGGCAATCCCACGCTCTTCTTTGATCTCTTCTATTGCAAATAATGCTGCTTTCGCATTAAGCGTATCAAAAATAGTTTCTACGAGAAGGAGATCCACTCCTCCATCCAAAAGGGCTGAAGCTTGCTCGTGATATGCCTTTCTGAGAGCCTCAAATGAAATGGCTCGAAAACCAGGGTCGTTTACATCCGGAGACATGCTTGCCGTTTTATTGGTAGGGCCCATACTACCGGCTACAAAGCGCGGTTTGTGGGGTTCCTCCCGGGTAAATTCTTCGGCTACTTCTTTTGCTATACGAGCCGATTCATAATTCAATTCATACACCAGTTCCTGCATATGGTAGTCTGCCATGGCAACTGATGTTGAAGAAAAGGTATTCGTCTCCACGATATCCGCTCCGGCGGCAAAGTATTTCCTGTGTATTTCTGCAATTGCAGCAGGCTGGGTAAGGGAAAGCAGGTCGTTATTTCCCTGCAGGGGATGTGTCCATTCCCTGAACCGATCACCTCTGAAATCTGATTCTGTAAAATTGTATTGTTGAA
>JABDQK010000241.1 GCA_013042255.1 Flavobacteriaceae bacterium
TTAAAGCGATAGGTTGCTTTTAAAAGAAATGTATTATTTGCTTTCTGGTTGAGCAGCTGGTCTTCAATGATAGACCCGAAACTGCTGTTCACATCGCCACTTCCGGTAATTCCCTGCGACCATACCAGAAATATTTCCGACCCGGGAATATACTCCCATCTCAAAACGAGATTTGAACGAAACTGAACAAAGGCAAAATCGGGATCGCTAAAACTGTAATCCACAGACCCGTTTCTATCTTCATCCACTTCATAAACACCGTTGTTAAATTGAATCTGATCTTCTCCGTATAAATTAATTCGTTCCTCCAGGTTCGAAGCTGTAGAGTTCATAACATAGTTAAAGTCGGAGAAATCTGCCTTAAAAATAAAAGGCTGCGCATAGTATTGCAGACTAAGGTCTGGGTTGAGGTTGTAGTTAATTCTCAGGGTGGTACTGAGGGTTTCCTGATCGATAGCACCGAGAATATATCTGGGCTGCCCGTTAAAACTCTGTTCGCCGACGTATTGGGTTCGACTTGGATTTTGAGAATATTCGGTATTCAGGGATATACTCATGGAGTTAATGGGTTGATATCTAAAACTCAACCGATAGCGGTAGAAGGAAAAATTGTCCTGAGTGGCCTGAGAATTTACCGTCCCAGCGACAATGCTTAATTTTTTCCTCTGGTCTGTTCCGACGAACAAATACCAGAAATTTTCTTCGTTGTATCGCCATCGGGGTCCACCCCTCAGGAAGGTATTGACAAAGATCCGGGGTTTATGGGCGGCTCCGAAATCGATAAAATAGTTGTTGGTTAAATTGACAAAACCGAATAATTCATATTGAATTCTATTGTAATTTCCTTCAAAATCGAAGGCAGTAGACAATTCCGCTCCAAAATTTGCCTGTCTGAACCAGGAAGTGGGTTTGTTGAAAACACGCCTTACGTTGGCGTATTGTCTTAAATCATCAGCCTGTCTTAAGAAACCGATATCGTTTAGTTCTAACTCAGGAGATTTCCAAAACCCACCTAAGTTGTATCGCCAGTTTCCTCCCCCGCTTTTTCCTATCTCAATTCTTCCACCGGTGCCACTAAGAGAGGTTCTGGTGGTATCAACACTTACATGGCCGGCATCTGAACGCTGGAACAGATGTGTGAGGGATTGCTGAGTTTGGGTTATCGCATCCTCACTTCCTATTACTTTGCTAAATGAAAAGATGCCTTCAACGTAATAGTTTCTGTTCTTCCAGTTATGTTTAAAGTCGAGCCCCCCACTGTAGGCCGCCTTATGTAAAAAATCCAGATTTCCCTCCAGGTTTCGGTTGGTAGCAGTGAAAATACCTCCTATGTACGAATTGCGATCATTAAAGTCTTTTTGCAATCTGCCGACGAGGTAGTTCGTCATCGGTTCAACAATCTCTCTTCGTTCGGTACCCAGAACCGGCAGGTCATTGACGACAGCAGGCCGGTTATCAAGCTTAATTTCTCCGTATTCCTTGGCGGTAAGACTTTCCAACAAACCTATAGACCAGCCATTTGCAGTTTTACCGCTAAACTTGGCAGCGCCCAGAATGGTTGTGAAGTTGGGAATATCTTCGTATTCCCCCAATTCAGAATTAACGGTCGTAGAGCCTTGCGGGGTTCTCCCTATACGCCTTGAGAAGAATAAATTATCAGGACCTCCCCCTAATCTGAAATCAAATACGTTTTTATTCTCTACGAAAAAGGGCCTTCTTTCCTGGAAGAAGATTTCAAAACCGTCAAGTGCAATGGCTCCGGGATCGGCATCTACCTGCCCAAAATCGGGATTGATGGTGAGATCCAGGGTTAAATCGTTGGTGATTCCGATCTTGGCATCGAGTCCGCCCGCAAACTTAGAATCGCTACCGTCACGGAACGGATTTCCAGGTTCTGCCTCATAGGTATCTAACTGACTTAGACTATAGGGCTGTATTTCCAGTTGTTTTTGAGGGACCAGCCCTATCAAACCGTGTAATTCACCAAATTCACTCACCCAACCGGGCGGATTGGCATCCACTTCTTGCCATAAGGACCTTTCTTCATTGTTAAAATAGCGCCGGGTTGCCTGCAATCCCCAAACCTGGTCCTGCGACTTGCTAAAGCGCAATTGACTAAGCGGTATCCGGATCTCTGCAGTCCACCCATCCTTGTTGATCTTTGTACTGAGATACCAGATGGGATTCCAGCTGCTGTCAAAGTTGCCATTATTTGAAACGAATTCGTCACTTTTCACCCCGGAGGAGGAGGCTGTAAAAGAAAATGCCGTACGGTCATCGTTATAGCTGTCAATATTGATTTCAACCCAGTCTCCGGGAAAGGTATCGCGCCGGCCCAGGCGTCGTTCAATTGTTGCCGGATCTTCCTGAAAACACTTAAAAGCAACATATAGGTTCTTATCATCATACAGGATCTTCATCAGGGTCTGTTCTGTAGGAGGAGTACCCGTGTCAGGTCTGAACTCAATAAAATCACCGGACCATTCTACGAGTTCCCAGGCTTTTTCATCGAGGTCTCCGTCAATTTTAGGGGCAGGAACATCCTTGACAGGTTT
>JABDQK010000251.1 GCA_013042255.1 Flavobacteriaceae bacterium
CCTCCTGAATTTCCTCAGTATTCCCTGATGGCAGCTCCCCTTTAAACAGGAAGGAAACGACATCTTTATTTACCTTATCTATCATTCCTTTGAAAAGCTCAAAGGCTTCAAATTTATAGATCAGCAAAGGGTCTTTCTGCTCATGAACGGCAAGCTGAACCGATTGTTTCAGTTCATCCATTTTCCGCAGGTGTGTCTTCCAAGCCTCATCTATGATTGCCAGGGTTATGTTCTTTTCAAAATCTGTAATCAGCTGTTTTCCATTGCTTTCATACGCATTTTTAAGATCGGTGACCACATTCAGGGTTTTGATCCCGTCGGTAAAGGGTACAACAATACGTTCGTACTTATTTGCACTGTCTTCGTATACTTTTTTGATCACAGGAAACGCCGTTGCAGCACTCCGTTCCATCTTTTCCCTGTAATGATCGTAAACTGCAGAATATATCCTGTTGCTAATCTCCAGATAACTGAGTTTGCTGAATTCTTCCTCCGAAATAGGGGAGGTGATGGAGAAATATTTGATCAGCTCAAACTCAAAATTCTTATAATCATTGGCTTCTTTGTTGAACTCTGAAATAACTTCGCAGGTGTCGTAGATCATATTGGCGATGTCAACTTTTAATCGTTCACCCTGTAGAGCGTGCCTTCTCCGCTTGTATACTACTTCCCGCTGGGCGTTCATCACATCGTCGTATTCCAATAATCTCTTTCTGATACCAAAATTATTTTCCTCTACCTTTTTCTGGGCTCGTTCTATAGACTTGGTCATCATGGAGTGCTGAATGACTTCTCCCTCCTCAAGTCCCATTCTGTCCATCATCTTCGCAACCCTGTCTGAGCCGAACAGACGCATCAGGTTATCTTCCAGTGATACGTAGAATTGTGAGCTTCCCGGATCACCCTGTCTTCCCGAACGGCCTCTTAACTGACGGTCTACCCTTCTTGAGTCGTGACGTTCTGTACCGATAATAGCAAGGCCACCGGCTTTTTTAACTTCGTCTGAGAGTTTAATGTCTGTACCCCGTCCTGCCATGTTGGTGGCAATCGTTACCACTCCCGGATTTCCGGCCTCTGCAACTATGTCTGCTTCTTTTTTATGGAGTTTGGCATTAAGTACGTTGTGGGGAACCTTTCTGATGTTAAGCATCCTGGACAGCAGCTCCGAGATCTCAACAGAAGTCGTACCGATAAGGATGGGTCTTCCCTGTTGGGAGAGCTGTGTTACCTCATCGATTATCGCGTTGTACTTTTCCCTTTTGGTTTTATAGATCAGGTCCTGGCGGTCATCTCTGGCTATGGGCTTATTGGTAGGAATTTCCACTACGTCGAGCTTGTAGATTTCCCAGAGCTCTCCGGCTTCGGTAACAGCCGTTCCGGTCATTCCAGACAATTTGTTATACATCCTGAAGTAATTCTGCAGGGTAACGGTAGCGAAGGTTTGGGTCATCGCCTCAATCTTCACATTTTCCTTGGCCTCGATTGCCTGGTGGAGTCCGTCTGAATAGCGTCGACCATCCATGATTCTTCCCGTCTGCTCGTCTACGATCATTACCTTATTGTCCATCACCACGTACTCCACATCCTTTTCGAATAAGGTATACGCCTTTAAAAGCTGACTCATCGTATGGATTCGCTCACTCTTTACGGCAAAATCCTTGAAAAGCTCTTCCTTTAACCGGGCTTCTTCTTCAATATCGAGTCCCTGGTTTTCGATTTTGGCAATTTCACTTCCGATATCCGGCATCAGGAAAAAATCTTTAGCCTGGTCCCCGGAGATATATTCAATTCCTTTGTCTGTTAATTCAATCTGGTTATTTTTTTCGTCTATCACGAATAAAAGTTCAGAATCTACTACAGGCATTTCCCTGTTGTTGTCCTGCATGTAGAAATTCTCGGTTTTCTGCAGTAATTGCTTGATCCCCTCTTCACTTAGATACTTGATAAGCGCTTTGTTTTTTGGCAGTCCACGATGCACCCTAAGAAGAAGAAGTCCGCCTTCCTTGGTATCTCCCTCCGCTATTTTTTTCTTTGCTTCTGCCAGTACCGCAGTGAGGTGCTTCCTCTGTTTTTCTACAATATCAGTGACCTTCGGCCTAAGCTCATTAAATTCGTGCCGATCTCCTTCCGGTACGGGTCCGGAGATGATCAATGGGGTTCGCGCGTCATCGATCAGGACCGAATCCACCTCATCCACGATAGCGTAATAATGCGGTCTCTGCACCAGATCCCCGGGGGTATGAGCCATATTATCCCTTAGATAATCGAAGCCAAATTCGTTGTTGGTACCATAAGTAACATCCGCATTGTATGCAGCTCGCCGCCCATCCGAATTGGGTTTGTGTTTATCTATACAATCAACTTTTAGCCCGTGAAATTCAAAAATTGGTCCCATCCACGCACTATCCCGTTTTGCCAGGTAGTCGTTTACGGTTACCAGGTGTGTTCCTTTTCCCGGAAGTGCATTCAGGTATAATGGTAAGGTAGCCACCAGGGTTTTTCCTTCTCCGGTCTGCATTTCTGCTACTTTCCCCTGATGAAGTGCAATACCCCCTATGAGCTGCACATCGTAGTGCACCATGTCCCAGGTCACTTCTTTCCCTGCCGCATCCCATGAATTCTTCCATATGGCTTTATCACCTTCAAGGCTTACATAATCCCTGGTACCGGAAAGTATCCGATCATTTTCAGTGGCAGTAACTTCCAGGGTATCATTATCTTTAAACCTTCTGGCTGTTTCCTTGACAACGGCAAATGCTTCTGGAAGAATATTATCGAGAGTATCCTGTGTTAATTTGTACGCCTCTTCCTCTAATTTGTCGATTTCTGCGTAAAGTTCTTCATTTCTATCAATATCGACGGATTGTTCTACTTCGAGTTTGATTTTATTTATCTCCTCTGTCAGGGAAGCGCATGTTTCCGAAATCAGAGATTTAAAGCTTGTCGTTTTAGCCCGAAGTTCAT
>JABDQK010000256.1 GCA_013042255.1 Flavobacteriaceae bacterium
ATCCGTGTTTTCTGAGGGCTTCAAGAGTATACTGGGAGCAGGTTGGAGAATATCGGCAACTGGAGGGTAAATAAGGCGAGATCAATAATTGATACCCGCGTACCAGGAATACAAATGGGGCTATGAGGATTTTTTTCATGTAATACTAAAGGTAGTACCTTCTTTTCCGTCCATAAGTTGAATCCCCATATCGGCCAATTCATCTCTGATCTTATCCGAAGTGGCAAAATCCTTATTGGCCCTGGCCTCATTGCGCAGTTGAATAAGCAAAGCTACCACCCCACCCAATTTGTCAGAAGATGCATTAAGCTGTGTAGTGGACTCCAGTCCAAGGACATCAAACACAAATTGGTTCATGGTATCTGAGAGGATCTTAAGGTCTGTCTCGGAAACTTGTGCTTTATCCTCTTTGATCTGGTTGATAAATTTCACGCCCTCAAATAATACTGCGATCAATACCGGGGTATTGAAGTCGTCATTCATAGCGTCATAACACTTTTGTTTCCAGGCTGGCAGATCTATACTCGATGTTTTAGAACTTGTTAAACCATCGATCAGAACTATAGCGTCCATCAGTCTGTGATAGCCTTTTTCAGAAGCCAGTAAGGCCTCATTACTGAGATCCAGGATGCTGGTGTAATGTGCCTGCATCATAAAAAAACGAACCACCGAAGGTGCAAAAGGCTTGCTTAATATGTCGTTTTCCCCGGAAAAAATCTCATCTGGTAAAATGTTATTCCCGGTAGATTTTGCCATTTTTTTTCCATTCATGGTCAGCATATTGGCGTGCATCCAGTATTTTACGGGGGAGTTGCCATGCGATGCTTCAGATTGGGCGATCTCACATTCGTGATGAGGAAATTTAAGGTCCATACCACCTCCGTGGATGTCGAAGGTTTCCCCCAGGTACTTTGTACTCATCGCTGTACATTCAAGGTGCCATCCTGGAAATCCATCACCCCAGGGGGATGGCCAGCGCATAATATGTTGTGGTTCTGCCTTTTTCCAGAGGGCAAAATCCTGAGGATTTCGCTTTTCATCCTGGGCGGTGAGCTCACGGGTATTACTGATCATATCTTCCAGTTTTCGCCCGCTTAACTTCCCGTATTCATGTGTTTCATTAAATTTTACAACGTCGAAATAAACCGATCCATTGATCTCATAGGCATATCCATTTTCAAGGATTTCCTTGATAATTTCAATCTGTTCTATGATATGCCCCGTTGCTGTAGGCTCAATACTGGGAGGAAGAAAGTTAAATTTCTGCAGAATGTTATGGAAGTCTACCGTATACCTCTGTACGACTTCCATGGGCTCAATCTGTTCTAGTCGGGCCTTTTTGGCGATCTTGTCTTCCCCTTCATCTGCATCGTCTTCCAGGTGACCAGCATCGGTGATATTCCTAACGTATCTGACTTTGTAATCGAGGTGTTTCAGATAACGAAAGATCATGTCAAAGGACATAAACGTGCGGCAATTCCCCAGATGTACATTGCTGTAAACAGTGGGGCCACATACATACATGCCTACATGACCTTCATTGATAGGGATGAATTTCTCTTTTTTTCCCGAGAGGGAATTGTAAATTCTAAGTTGTTGTTCCTGATACTTCGCCATTAGGATGCCCGGAGGTTAAAAGGTCGTATCCAGATTAATGTATTCCAAAAATTCCTTGCGTATGGCCTCTTCCTTAAATCGGCCACCGTATTCCGCTGTAACTGTACTGCTGTCCACATCCCGTATTCCCCTTGAATTCACACACAGGTGCTTGGCGTCGATCACACAAGCGACATCTTCGGTTCCCAGCACTTTCTGTAGTTCCCGAACAATCTGAATATTCATGCGTTCCTGAACCTGTGGTCTTTTCGCAAAGTAATCAACGATCCTGTTCATTTTGGAAAGGCCAACCACGGTTCCGGCAGATAAGTACGCAATATGGGCTTTCCCTACAATAGGAAGCATGTGGTGTTCACAGGTAGAATATACGATGATATTCTTTTCCACCAGCATTTCACCGTACTTGTACTTGTTTTTAAAGGTCGATGCTTTGGGCTTTCTTTTGGGATGCAAGCCACTGAAAACTTCTTCCACATACATTTTTGCTACGCGCCTCGGGGTTCCCTTCAGACTGTCATCGTCCAGGTCTAGGCCCAGGGTTAACATAATGTCTCTTACACTGTCTTCTATGCGTTCAATTTTCTCTTCATCAGACAGGACAAAGGCATCCGGTCTTATAGGGGTGTCTTCAGCTGAAGAACTATGATCTTCCCCAACAGACTCAAAATGATCTTCCAAAGAACTCTTTATTTTCATTAAATCGGGTCTTAAACAAAGGGCAAAGATATACATAAAATGGCACTTTATGCGCTGTTATGGCCTATACACAACATAAATTAGTGTTAAGGTGACAGCTCCTTTATTTTAGGGATTTACATGTAAACCGTAGCCATTCATGAGAATACCTCTGGGTCTTCTTTGTATTTTCTTTGTTTTTATACTGAGCAACGCAGCTGCTCAGGTTGCTGACGATTGCCTTAATGCGATTCCCATATGCAATAACACTCCTGTAAACGGCGGAACTTCAGGCTATGGAACCGACGATTTCAACAATGCGCCTAACTCAGGATGCCTGGAGCCTACGATAACAGGATTTATTGAATCCAATTCGGCCTGGTACAGATTCAGGACCGGGGCATCGGGTCAGCTTGGATTTAACATTGGCTTTGATACATCCGAGGATTGGGATTTCGCCCTTTATAAAACTTCAAGTTGTAACACCCTGGGGGACCCTATCCGATGTAATTTTTTCGATAACGGGGATGAAGATGCCTATATGGGGGTAGGGGAAGACCCTACAGGAAACACCGGGAATGTGCAATACGAAGACTGGATACAGGTAGCACCAGGCGAAGATTACTATCTCCTAATCAACAATTTTAGCAACAGTAATTCAGGGTTTTCTATACAGTTTTCAGGCCAGATATTTGTTACAAACCCCAATGACGCACTGGATTGTTCTATAATCAATAACCTGCTAGGAGCTCCTGTGGCAGCCTGCGATAACGAAACTGTTACTCTGGATGCAACAACGACCAATGCGCTCGGCTACACCTGGTTTAGTGATACGGGGAGTGGTTATCAGGTTCTGGCCGGTGAAGTATCGCCTACATTGTCTGTGAACAGCTCAGCCATGTACAGGGTAAGAGTTAGTATGCCGGCACCCCCGGATATCATTAGTGACGTGCAGGTGGCATTTTCTATAGCCCCCGTCACCCATCCTCTTGCTGATGAAGCCCTATGCGTAGAAAACGGGACATTCAACCTGGAAGTGAAGGATGCTGAAGCCCTGGGTCCACAAGATCCTACAACACATCTGGTAAGTTATCACTCTAGTTTTTCGGATGCAGATAATGGCCAGAATCCCCTTCCAAAATTACACACCTTAAATTCGGGGAATGAAACAATCTATGTAAGAGTATCAAGTCTTGAAAATCCAAGATGCTATGATGTATCTGAACAGTTTAATCTGCAGGGCGTTATTACCCCCGTCCTTAACTTCACAAATGAAGTCTTTATTTGTGAAAATACAGCCGGTGAGCTCATTGGGGAGTTATTTCCGAACGCTCAATACACATATTCCTGGGATAGCGGCGAGACAACTCCCAGTATTTCGGTCACCCAGGCTGGAAATTACACACTCACAGTAACCAATACTACCGCAGGCTTGAATTGCTCGGCCAGTAGGACAGTAAGTGTATCGGTATCAGAACCCCCAGTAATTTCTGAGGTCTTGATCGATGATCTTCAGACCGCAAATACAGTGGAAATAGTAAACAATGTCCCTGGTAACTTTGAGTATCAACTAGATACAGGTCCTTTTCAGTCTTCCCCTGTATTCAGAGAAGTAAGTCCGGGTATGCACACAGTGACCATCAACGACCTTAATGGATGTGGCACGGTAACAGACAACATTATTGTAGTGGGTTTTGCTACCTTTTTTACTCCAAACGGTGACGGATCAAACGACTTCTGGCAAATCATAGGCATTGAGACGCTGAGGGAACCCGTAGTGCAGATTTTTGACAGGTACGGAAAACTGCTTGCGGTTATGGAAGAGGATTATCTCGGATGGGATGGAACTTACAACGGTGCCCCTGTCCCTTCTACGGATTATTGGTTTAAGATTTCTTTTTTGGACGACAGTAACCAGCGGGTAGAAGCCAGATACATCAACAATCACTTCTCATTAAGACGATAATTCCCATACGGGTCACAAAGTCCATCCGTTCATCGATTAAGAGTCAAAAAAGTAGGATAAATTTATACTAAATTTCCCCCCTCCCAGTTATACATACTGTTTAACCCTCGTTAAATAGCCCCATTTCTATGCAAAAATACCTTTGGTATACAGCTCTTGTCTTTTTTTGCACTGTAGGCCTGTTTGCTCAGAATTCTCCTGATTGCCGGAGTGCTATTCCTGTGTGTGCCGATGCTCCTATCCTGTCGTTTGCCGATGGGGGAGGGGATATAGACGATTTTGATCCAGATGTGATCAGGCAGAGTGGGTGTCTGGAAAAGGGTAGTGTAAGTTCTGCAAATATTGAGAACAACACCTCCTGGTACGTATTCAGGGCAGGAACGCGTGGGCAGATAGGTTTCGATATTGAGGCCCTTCCGGGAACCAGCGGAACTGTAACGGCTGAATGGGATTTTGCCTTATATGGGCCGGATGTGGATTGTGGGAGTATCAGCAATGGAACTGCGCAGCCCATACGATGTAATTATGAAGTTAATGATACCAATTTTACGGGGATCGGAGTAAATCCTGAAAACGGTCAGGAAGGCGCTCCTAACCTTACCGGTAGTCAGAATACCTACGACGAATGGCTCATTGTGGAAGAAGGTGAGATCTATTACCTCCTGATCAATAATTTCAACACCAATTTTGACGGGGATCCGGAACCTTTTTCTTTGACCTTTACCGGGTATTCGGTAGACCAGGATCAGGATACTGCTCTCGATTGTACTTTGAGAGATGAATTCCTGGGTCTGGATATTGTGGCCTGTGAGGGAGATCCCGATATAGTACTGAGTGCACTCAATTCCCCTGCCGGACCGGATATTGCCAACGTCACCTGGAGCGTGGATTACGAAGACGACGGGGTAATAGACCAGGTATTGGCGTCAGGACCTGCAGAGACCACTTATACAGTTACCAGCCCGAATTCAGGGCGCTATTTTGTTGAAATCATTACCAATCTGGCTACCACCATTACTGATGACATTCTGATCACATTTTACGGGATCCCTGTTTTACAGGAAGTGGTTATCCTCGATGATCTTTCAGATAGTAACAATATTGAAATTATCGTAGACGGAGACGGCAGCTATGAATACGCTATCAATGGAGGAGATTTCCAGGATTCGGCTATTTTTTACGATGTCCCTCCCGGTGAGAACACGGTAATCATAAATGACAAAAACGGCTGTGGCTTTACCGATCCAATTCCATTCCTTGTAGTAGGATATCCCAAATTCTTTACCCCTAACGGGGACGGCATTCACGATGCCTGGAATATCCTTGGAATTGAGACCCTCACAGATCCTGTGGTCTTCATTTTTGACCGTTATGGGAAGTTGCTAAAGCAGTTGGATGAAACAACTATTGGATGGGATGGAACGTTTAATGGCCGACCTATGCCTTCTTCTGATTATTGGTTCAGGCTGGATTATTCCCGAGATGAACAGGGGATAGTAGTGGCAAATACCATCAGGACCCATTTTTCCCTGGTTCGATAAAAAAAGCCGGCATACACCGGCTCTTTCTTATTTCATTTATAATATCTCTTAGAGGTTGAGCGTATAGCCCAATAAGATGTTTGTATTGACATTGTTCACTAAAGAAGGAGATGGGAATCCGGTAGAAAACAATTGTGTCTGAGCGTTTTGTTCGGATCTGCTAAAAGCCAGGTCGAGTCTGCTTCCGCCAAAATTAAAGCCCAGTCCGAAAGATACTGCTTCAAGATCACCTATTGTAACCCCGTCAACATAGGGACTGCTTTCAAAACGATAACCGCCCCGGAGGCTCACGTTATCGATTCTGTATTCTCCCCCGATCCTATATGTATTCACTGTGCCCAACTGGGAAGCGATAAAGCTGTTTTCATCACTAAAGCTGGGATCAGACAATGGCCTTAATTCTGCCTGGGACATATCCTGATGGCCGTAATCAAAACTCAGTAATCCCTGGGGTCCGAAAACAATTGCCAGGCTACCGGTAAGTTTTGAGGGGGTTTTTATAGTGTATTCTTCAAATAGATTCACCACATTAAAATCGATAAACCCAATCTCAGAATCTGCCAGATCCGAATTGATCCGCTGAGAAGTGTCATCCAGAAGTCGGTACCAGGTAGGTGACTGGTAACTTCCTCCCAGGCGGACATTTTCATTTAACAAGGCAATGGCCCCCAGGCTAAAGGAAAAACCGGAGCCTTCGGTACGTAAGTAGTTGTCAAAATTTACGAATTGAATCTCAGAACTGGCGTCATATCCTGTTTCTGTAAATTCGGTATACTGATCGTAAAAAACGGTGTGAAAATTAAGGGAAGCCCCTATAAACAGGTTTTGTTGATATTGCCCTGAAAAATTCATGGTGAGTTTGCTGTTATACCCGTTGGTCCTTTTAAAGTATTCCTGATCAACTGTATTATATTGGGCATTAGAAACATAGGCCGTGTT
>JABDQK010000257.1 GCA_013042255.1 Flavobacteriaceae bacterium
AGGGAGCCAGGCGGTGTAGACGTGAAACCGGGAACTTATAGGGTAGTAGTTTCCTATGGGGAAGAAGAGGACGAGACCATGATCACGGTCGCTTCAGATCCCCGGCTAAATGTGTCTCAGCCAGCGATAGACGAGGTTTACACTGCGAGCAAAAAGCTCGAGAAGTTTACCCAAACCGCCGCAGATGCCGTAGAACAGCTGGCGCAGAGTAAAAAAATTGCCGATGGATATCAAAAAGATCTCAAAGAACTGGACAAGGAAAAATTCGAGGAGGCCATAAAGGCTTCGAAAGAAATCTCAAAAAAGATTGATAGCCTCATCGATATCTATGTTGGGAAAGTTGATAAACGCCAGGGTATTACCCGAAATCCAGAACTCACTGTGATGAGGAGGATTGGTACAGCTTACCAATACGTACGTTCCAGAAAATCGGGAATTACTCCTACGGAAAACCGACTTATGGAATTTGCCGAAGCGGATCTGAAAGAAGCCCTGGAAAAAACAAACACCTTCTTTAAGGAGGAATGGAAATCCTACAGGGAATCCATTGAACCACTTAGTATTTCGATGTTCAAAGAAACAGCAGACATTAATCTGGAGTAAACAGCTGGGGATTGGAAATAAAATGATAACCTATAAATTTCAAAGACAAATGAAAAAGGTAGCACTATTGATTTTCCTGGCAATTTTATGGAATTGCAAGGAAAAAGAAGCCACAGACACCATCGCAGAAAATCTGAAAACCTACACTATAGAGCAGATGATGGACAATGAAAATGTATGGGGAGGAAGTTTTTCTCCAGATCTTTCCAAATTGCTGGTCACCAGCAACAGATCGGGTATTTATAACATGTACACAGTGCCAGTCAAAGGTGGAGATTTTCAGGCCGTTACCGAATCGGACAGTTCTTCCGTCTTTGCGATCTCTTATTTTCCTGAAGATGAGAGGATGCTCTTTCGTATGGATAACAACGGTGATGAGATCTATCACATTTTTCTCAGGGATAATGATGGAACCCATAGAGATTTAACGCCTTATGAAGGAGCGAGATCTCTCTTCTATCGCTGGGCAAAAGATGACAAAGGATTTTTCTTTGGTTCAAATCAGCGCGATAAGCGGTATATCGATTTGTATAAAATGGATCTTGCGACCCTGACCCCTACCCTTGTTTATCAGAACGATGAGGGGTATAACCTGGAAGCGATCTCAAATAATGGAAAATTACTTGCCCTTAGCAAATCGATCAATACCAACGACAGCGATCTTTTTCTCTATAATCTGGATGAGGGTACGCTTACCCAGATAAATGAAAACCAAAGTGCCAACAGTGCTCAGGATTTTACCCCTGACAGCAACGGTTTCCTATATACCACGGATGACGGCAGTGAATTTTCATATGTGATGCAATTCAATATTGCCGACGGTTCAAGGCAAAAAGTGATGGACCGCGACTGGGATATTATGGGCACATATTTCACTGAAACCGGTAAATATCGCGTAAGTTATATCAACGAAGATGCCAAGAATACCATTGAAGTAGTGGAGGTTGATACGGGTGAAATGATGAGCTTGCCTGCCATGGGAAACATGGATATTACCAATGTGGCCTTTTCGGATGACGACAGTTTGATGAGATTTTATGCAGGTGGTTCGCATACTCCTTCCAA
This sequence comes from Flavobacteriaceae bacterium, assembly GCA_013042255.1. Classification (GTDB taxonomy): domain Bacteria; phylum Bacteroidota; class Bacteroidia; order Flavobacteriales; family Flavobacteriaceae; genus Muriicola. The sequence goes on from JABDQK010000257.1 coordinate 1,669, forward strand.
CCTGTATGTTTACAATATCGCTTCCGGTGAGCAGACAAAACTGACCGATGTTTTAAATAAAGAAATCCAGGCCCAGGATCTTGTGCAGGCAGAAGTTATCCGGTATCAGTCTTTTGACGGCCTTGAGATCCCTGCGATCTACTACAAACCTCATCAGGCATCTGAAAGTAACAAGGTGCCGGCCCTGGTATGGGTTCATGGAGGACCAGGCGGGCAAAGCAGGCAGAATTTCAGTTCCTTTATTCAATACCTGGTGAATCACGGCTATGCAGTTCTAGCCGTAAATAACAGGGGAAGCAGTGGATACGGTAAAACTTTCTATCAGATGGATGATCTTAATCATGGAGACAAAGATCTCAAAGACTGTGTAGAAGGCAAAAACTGGCTCGCTTCTCAACCGGAAATCGATTCGGAAAAAATAGGTATTATCGGCGGGTCTTACGGTGGCTATATGACCATGGCTGCACTCACCTATACCCCTGAGGAATTTGCAGTAGGGGTTAATCTTTTTGGAGTGACCAACTGGATCAGGACCCTACGCAGCATCCCGCCCTGGTGGGAATCCTTTAAAGATGCACTTTACAAGGAACTGGGAGATCCTAACAGTCAGGATTCACTAAGACTGCGTGCAATTTCTCCGCTTTTTCACACCGATAAAGTTACCAAACCCCTGATCGTACTTCAAGGTTCGAAAGATCCGAGAGTACTGCAGGTAGAGTCGGATGAGATCGTCGCCGGAGTTCGGAAAAATGGTGTCCCTGTGGAATACGTCCTATTTGAGGATGAAGGCCATGGCTTTGTCAAAAAAGAGAATCAAATCACCGCTTATAGTAAAATACTCGAATTCCTTGATGTATACCTGAAAGAGGATAAAGGGGAACCTATACAGGACGGGAGCACAATGGAACTTCAAACAGAAACTGAATGAGAAAAATATTTCTTGCCTTAGCCCTGATGCACTTAGGGATGGTCCAGGCCCAGGATACCGGAGAAGATGACTGGGGAGCCTGGTATATGTATTTTGGTACAAATCAGATAGCTGAGAAACTCAGTATTCATTCCGAAGCACAATTTCGTTATTATGAAACAGGGGGTAATTTCAACCAGCTATTACTTCGTACCGGATTGAATTATCATATAAACTCCAATGCAATTGCCACTTTTGGATATGCTTATATCAATACTGACAATACCTTTGAAGAGTTTGAAAATGAAGTAAATTTCAAGGAGAACAGGATCTTCCAGCAATTCATCCTTAAAAATAAGGTTGGGGAGTTTAATTTTGAACATCGTTACCGGCTTGAACAGCGTTTTATTGATTTCGGTTCCTTTACTGATACCCAGCACAGGGCAAGGTATCGTTTGCAACTAACGCTGCCTCTTACTGATACTTTTTTTCTAAACGCCTACGACGAGGTATTTCTAAATTTACAGGATGATATCTTCGGACAAAACCGATTGTATTTTGCCTTTGGGGTTCATATTACCGAGAATGCAAGCCTTCAAGTAGGCTATTTGAAGAACCATTTTAATCTGATCAATTACGATCGGTTTCAACTGGCTATTTTCTTTAATCCCGATTTGCGGAAAAAGTCGAAAGCAGCTGACTAGAATATCAAACCTTATAAAATAAAAAAGTTTACTTTCAGGGCGGATGTTCTCCTCAGATCCTGAAAAATCAAATTGACATCGCCCTGATTATTGTGTAACTTTAGGGGCAATTCTAAAAAAATATAAAAATGAAAATTACTAAAATATCAATCCTCAGTCTTCTTCTTGCACTAACTTTTAGTTGCAAAGAAGCTAAAAAGGAAGCCGGTGAAGCCGCAGAAGAAATGGAAGAGGAGATGGAAATGGCAAAGGAAGAGATAATGGTAGAAGCCGTCGCCTTTAAGATGGAACCTAAAAGCGATAGCAATGT
>JABDQK010000260.1 GCA_013042255.1 Flavobacteriaceae bacterium
CGGGCGCGCAGAGCAGAATGGCATGAGGAATACACCCTTCCGTCTCTCTGGGAATTTTATCAGCCCAGTAAAATATCGCATGGCTCCTACTGGCACTATTGGGGTACTGAGCAGGAAGTAGCCTGGAAGAAAAACTACAGCTTGTGGATGACTTTCGTCAATGAGTATAAAAATCGCGGAGGCAGGGTGACTACAGGATCAGATTCTGGTTTTATATTTCAACTCTACGGTTTTGCCTATGTCAGGGAACTGGAATTACTCCGGGAAGCGGGATTTCACCCCCTGGAAATCATAAGAAGTGCCACCCTTAATGGGGCAGAGGCCCTGGGAGTTAGTGATAAAATAGGAACTGTGACAGTAGGGAAATTAGCCGACTTTGTGATTGTGGCCGAAAATCCATTGGAAAACATAAAAGTGCTTTACGGTACAGGAGCTATAAAACTAACCGAAGACAACGAAGTGGTTAGAGTTGGTGGTGTTCGCTATACAGTAAAGGATGGGATCATCTACGACGCGAAAGCACTCTTAGAGGACGTGAAACAACTGGTGCGGGAGAAAAAACAAGCAGAAAACTACAAAATACTGCAACCGGGAATAAAAGAATAAATAGAGTCATTGTGTGTTTATTTAAACGATAAAGCGTTGTTTCTTAGTTTTAAATGCTAACTCAGATTTTATACGGGCATTTTTAAAACGATACAATCGTACTATTTCCTCAGTCTCAGCCTTTTTAATTTTCTTATTAAATAGAGAATAGTCAGGCCGATTGACCAGAAGAGAATCCATTTGATGATTTTCAATTTTAGCATGGTCCGTAGCAAAGATTCCTGTAGTGCTTGACAGTACCAGGAAGAGGGTTAAAATAGCTTTCACGATTTGGGTGTTTCGTCTATTAAAATAACTACCCTTTTAGCATTAGTTGGCCTGTAAATCGCTGAATTTCAGTAATTTTTCGGTGTGTGGAAGAAAACCGGATCAAGGGTCATATTTCCTCGGTGAAGAATTCGAAAGCCATGTACAAGTAGTCTTTGAAATTGACATTTCATCGTGAAAAACGGAGGATGGGAAAAATTTATGCCGTTGTCATATTGGGTCAATAAAGTAGAAAAAATCAGTTTAATACTTCGGCTCCCTATCCCGGAAAAGAAGACCGAAACCTTGTGATCTGCATTGTCCAATTTTGTATCTTTATAGATACAGTGATTTTGATCCTATCAGATCAAATCAATCTTAAAATACTACTTCATGAAAAAACTCATCCTACCTGTAGTTTGCTTAATGCTTTTTAGTTTTACATCAGATAACATAAAGCTAACCGATGAAGAAAGAAACTTTGCCATCAATGAACTTACCCAGGCGAAGAAACAGCTGATGAATGTGCTGGATGACCTTAGCGATGAACAGCTCAACTTTAAACCCAGCGAAGCTGATTGGTCTGTAGCAGAAGGGGTAGAACACCTTGCCATATCTGAAAATGCTTTTCACGACATGCTAACTGCATCTTTGGAAGCAGCGGCAGATCCTACCCGGCGGGAAGAGGTTAAAATGAATGATGAGCAACTCCTGACAATGATCCGAGACAGGACAAACAAGGTAAAAACATCAGAACCATTTGAACCCAGCGGGAAATTTGGATCCTATGAAGAAACACTCGATGCTCTTCTCACGAAGCGCTCAGAACATATTGAATACTTAAAAACTACGGAAGATGACCTTCGCAATCATTACGGACAACTTCCATTTGGGACAATCGATGCCTACCAGATGATTCTTTTTATGTCGGGACACATGGACAGACACGTAGCTCAGATGGAGGAGGTTATTAACCATGAAGATTTTCCGGAATAATTATTAGAATCATGAAAAAGAATTTAATTAAAAAATCAATGTTAGACCTCCGGCATTACAGGAGGATTTTGCTCCTTGCTTTTGTACTGTCTGTAGGTATTCCTATCCAGAATTATGCCTTTCAGGATGTGATGGCACAAAATGAAGAATACACCTCCTACAAAGGTGAAATTGTCGACAGTGAAACCAACAAACCGCTCGTATTCGCAAGCCTTACTCTTGTTGGCACTAATATCAGTACTGTGACTAATACCGAGGGGGGATTTTTACTAAAAGTTCCTTCAAATACAGAAAGTACTACCCTTGAAGTGAGCTTTTTGGGTTACAGGTCGAAGACAGTTCCCCTGGCTTCCTTAACGCAGGATGAAAATCGAATAGGCCTCGATGTGTTGGTCACTGAATTACCTGAAGTGAATATTAGCGTTCCCAGAGAGGCAGTTACCCTGGTAAAAGAGACCCTGAGGAAAAAGGGAGAGAATTACCTGCAAGACCCCAGCGTCATGACTGCATTTTACAGGGAAACCATAAAAAAAAGGAGAAGGAACGTCTCCCTCTCCGAGGCTGTGGTCTCCATCTTTAAATCTCCCTACACTTCAAGTCGAAGGGATGTAGTACAAATGTTCAAATCACGAAAAAGCACCGACTACAGTAAGCTGGATACCCTGGTCCTGAAATTGCAGGGAGGACCATTTAATGCCCTTTATGTGGATGTGATGAAATATCCGGAATATATTTTTTCAGAAGAATCGATCGACGATTACGATTTCCGGTTTGACCGTTCTACACGCATCAATGACAGGCTGATTTACGTGATTAGTTTTAATCAGAAGGATTATATCCTCGATCCATTATACCGTGGAGAATTATTTATAGATGTTGAGAAGAAGGTGCTAACCAGTGCAATTTATTCTCTTAACATAACAAACAGGGACAAGGCCAGCAGACTTTTTGTACGAAAAAAGCCCAGAAATGCGGATGTCTATCCCGTTGAAGTAGCCTATAGGGTCGACTACAGGGAAAAAAACGGAAGGTGGTACTACGG
>JABDQK010000263.1 GCA_013042255.1 Flavobacteriaceae bacterium
TAAGTCCGATCCACGGAACCCAGCGGTGTATTTTAAATACAGGACGATAACTGATCAGACCCAGGTTTTGTTCGATGATTACCACAATATTGATCATGGCATAGGTGATCAAAAAGAAGAGGGTGACCAAGGGGGCTATTGCATTGATATTTCGCAGCAACATAGTGGCAAAGATCAGGATGCCGGTAATGATCATCGCATTCCTGGGTTGGCCATTTGCGCTTTGTCCGGCAATAAATTTGGAGTAGGGCAGTACCTTGTGTTCGCCCATGGCAAATAAAATACGAGAAGATCCCACAATGGAGGCTAGTGCAGAAGAAAATGTTGCACCCAGAATTCCTGCAATAATCAAGGGACCAAAGGCCGCTTTTTCAACAATCACATAGTAATCAGTGATCAGCTCAGCTTCGGTGGCACTTCGGGAGAGCCAGTAGGCCAAAGCCATATAGATAACAAAGCTTACCCCGATTGCCCAAAGTGTACCTACAGGGATGCTTTTTTTAGGGTCTTTTAGTTCTCCAGACATATTGGCTCCCGCCATGATTCCTGTCGCCGCAGGGAAAAAGACCGCAAAGACAATCCAGAAATTACTCCCGCTGAAATTATTCTCCACGGAGCCTTTGAATGAACCAAATCGAAGCACATCTTCGTTAGCCTGGAACATAGATCCCTCATAGGCTGCCCAGATAACAGAAATAAAGGAAAGCACAATGACCCCCATAATAATGTACTGGGTTTTTATCGCGAGGTTCGCGCTCACGTATGCGATCCCAAATAATATTCCAAAGACAAGAACATCAACAAGAAATGGATTGTGGTCGGGGAAAATCCCAAGCCAACCTTCGCGAAAACCAAAAATATACATGGTTACCGCAAGCCCCTGGGAAACGTAACGGGGGATTCCAAGGCTACCCCCAACTTCCAGTCCGAGTGCCTGTGAAACGATGGCGTAAGCTCCTCCGGCCCCGATCCTGATATTCGTGGTGATTGCAGACATGGAAAGAGCCGTGCAAAGGGTGATGGCAAAAGAGATCAGGATAATAAGCCATGCGCCCAGGAGGCCGGCATTACCTATTACCCATCCCAGCCTCAGGTACATGATCACCCCGAGGATGGTGAGCAGGGTAGGGGTGAATACGCCTCCGAAAGTGCCAAATTTTTTTAGTCGGGTAGAGTTGGTTTCCATGCTTGGTTGGTCTTGATCAGCTTAACTCGTGAAATATAGGCATAATCCTTTATCAAAGGGAAGGACACAATGATTTTTGTAACAAAATATCAGATTTTATATCAATTTTTTTCAAAACAAATACATGGAAAACAAACTACATTTGTCCGAATTTTAAAGCGGTAAATCTCAAAATATCAGGAGACCGCAACAACATCAAAATAGGGTTATGCCAAATTATAAATATACTGTAGAGTTACTCCAGTTAAAAACCGTTCAGGAAATACCCGGTGCCTGGAATGGACAACAATTTCGAGGACTACTGCATCATCTGGAATACGATGGAGTTGAGGAAATTCCGGAAGATGAATTAAAAGACATGGCCTGTATGGCACTTTCAGATTTTGAAAAGGAAGAAGCTGTGGAAAAAGTATTGGAATTCTGGTTGGGTGATAAACTCAACAAAGGCCAGCGCAAAAACCTCGCCAACGAGATGCAGGAAGACCCATTGTGGGTGGAGTACTCCGACCTGTCGTTACATGAAGAGTTGTTTCACGTAGGATGTATATTATTCTGGACCTTTCCCAGAAACTTTCCTTCCCCTGAAATAGCAAAGCTGGTACTTAAAATCTCCGCTTCTAATCCCGATTCCAAGATCAATCTGAATACCCCAACTCCTTCTTTTCTTTGCAGGATTTTAAAGGATGGCATGGATGAATTTACCATCATGAACCGACTATTCGATGAGAATCTGGAAGGGAATTCCTTCCCTGAAGCAGAGCATATCATCTGGCAAATGGAGGCTTCGGCATTCGACTCGGGTACAAACTCTGTTACTATTACCCTCTACACTTCCTGGAACTGGGTTGAAGACTTAAAAGGCATACAGAAATTTGAGTCTACGGCTTATGCAGACGGACAAATAAATTGAAGGTGTTTTCGATCAGAATACGATTAGAAATAAGTATCTTATATAATAAATTTCAATAAAATAATCATGAAGATTTCTATAGCAATTTTATTACTCCTTATGAGCTCTGTCCTGATAGCTCAGAAGAAACCAAAGATTCAGGGAAATAAGGAGGTCATCCAGGTAAGTCGGGATATACAGGGCACTTTCAATGCGCTGGAAATCGATGATGGGTTGGAGGTAAACCTCAATCCAGGAGCTAAAAATGGCTTTATCATGGACCTTGACGCCAACCTGGTTGATATCGTCCAGTTTTATGTGGTAGATAGTGTGTTAAGGGTTTATACTACCCATAATATCACAAGCAAAAAGAAATTGGATATCTATCTCAGTGTCAGTTACCTCGAACACCTTATGCTTAAGAATGACGCTAAGGTGATTTCAAAAAATCCTCTCAGAGCAGAACGATTCTATCTGGTGGGATATAATTCGAGCAAATTTGAATTGGGTATTGAGGCGGATGACGTTACGGTAACCTTACATAGAAATGCCGGAGGTGATCTCAATATAATTTCGGAGAATACTACCATTATAATGAATGATCGTACCGATATGAAGGCCGATGTAAAGACAGAAAATGTGCGGGTAACCGTAAACAACTCTGCAGATCTGAAGCTAGATGGGGAGGCAGAGTATGCCGCATTTAATTTAAAAAAGTCTTCAAAACTCGACGCCCGAAAAATGAAGGTAAGCTCGGCAGATCTCTATACCTCAAATTCCGCGGATGTTTATGTAAATGCCAGCAAAAACATCGAGGTATACGCCCAGGGGAGCAGTAATGTTTATGTTTATGGAAATCCCAAAGTGGAAGTCAAGGGGTTTACGGATAAATCGAAGATTATAAAAAGGTAAAAGATTTTTAAAAGGAATATACCATGAAATTTAAGACCTTAATTGCCATCGTTTTCGTTGCCCTGATTGTGATCTTCTCTGTTCAGAATTCGGAGGTGACTAACGTTAATTTTCTTTTCTGGAAATTGTCCATGTCAAGAGTACTAATCATCCTTGGTAGTTTTGGGATAGGGGTGCTGGTAGGTATCCTGGTTTCCATTACTAAAAAGATTTCTTTGTAAATTGCATAAGATGCAGGTAATGAAATATATATATACTACTATATTAATAATAGCATTAATATCCGGATGCGGGTCACTTCCAGACAAGAAGACTTCGGTAGCATCTGTAGCAGCTCTCGATGAACTGGTTGCCGGCAGGTCTTTTGAAATAGTGTCGAACTGGGCCTTTCCACTCATGACACGTGGTATTACAAGCGTGGCGAATTCCGGGTTGTTATTGCCTGGCAGCAATGCCAACAGGATCGATCTGATTGGCAACTCCAATTATCTCAGGGTGAAGGGCGACAGTGTCTATGTTTCTTTGCCTTATTTTGGCGAACGGCAGATTGGGGGGAGGTATGGTGACAGTGATGTAGGCATAAAGGTAGAGGGGGTACCACGAGAATATAAGGTTGTAAAGGACGAGAAAAAGAATTCATATCGAATTGAGTTCAGGATAAAGGATGAAATAGAATCCCTCCAATTCTTTCTCACCCTTTTTCCCTCAGGCAAGGCAGATATCAACGTAAACAGCACCCACAGATC
>JABDQK010000273.1 GCA_013042255.1 Flavobacteriaceae bacterium
TCACCGGGAGCATCCAGGTCTTCTTTTACCTTCCAGTTATCTTCCTCCAGGGGTTCTGAGAGTGCCATATAGAATTTGAAATTCGGAAACTCATCTTCTAACCTCTTGAAATGATCGATATAGAACAACTCCCTTTTTGAACGTCCCCCATACCAGTAGGTTACTTTTCTATTGGTTTTAAGAGTCTTAAACAAGTGATATAAATGAGACCTCATGGGTGCCATACCTGCACCACCCCCTACATAGAGCATTTCTGCTTCGGATTCATTGATAAAGAACTCCCCGTAAGGTCCGGAAATCGTTACCTTATCTCCTTCTTTCTGAGCAAAGATATAAGATGAGGCAACTCCGGGATTTACATCCATCCAACCATTCTTGGCCCGATCCCAGGGTGGAGTTGCAATCCGGACATTCAACATGATCTCCCTTCCTTCAGCGGGGTAAGAAGCCATGGAATAGGCACGCTCAACAACTTCGTTGTTTTTCATCACCAGTGGCCAGAGATTAAACTTGTCCCATTCTGTCTGGAATTTATCAGGTGTTTCATGCTCCTCGGGATGAGCGGTGATATCAATGTCTGAATATTTTATTTCGCAGGGAGGTATTTCAATCTGGATATATCCCCCGGCCTTGTAATTCATATCCTCCGGAATTTCCACTACGAATTCCTTGATGAAGGAAGCCACGTTGTAATTTCGAACGACAGTTCCTTCCCATTTCTTTATACCGAAAACCTCTTCAGGAATGGTAATATTCATATCCTGCTTCACCTTCACCTGGCAGGCGAGCCTTGCTCCCTCATTGAGTTCTCTCTTTGAAAAATGTGGCGTTTCTGTTGGCAGGGCTTCTCCTCCTCCCGAAATTACGTGACATTCGCATTGGATACAGGTTCCACCTCCACCACAGGCTGAAGGAAGGAAAATCTTCTGATTTCCCAGAGTGGATAAAAGTGAATTCCCCGATGCCACTTCAATTTGTTTCTCCCCATTGATAGTAATGGTTACAGGACCCGAAGGGGATAATTTTTCTTTAGTAAAAAGTAAAAGGGCAACCAAAAGTAATAACAGCACAAGGAAGGCTATTACCGTGATCAATATGGTACCTAAGGTACTTGTAGCTAAAATCATGCTTATTCTTTTTCTATAGCGTTATAGGTAACGGTATTCTGTGCCGTTTCCTCTTCCAATTTTGTCTTTTCTTCTTCTTTTTCTTTCTGAGCGGTGGTATTTTCTTCAGCCACAGGAACCTCATCGCCTCCGGTAAGCATTCCACCAAAACTCATAAAGCCTATCGCCATAAGACCTGTTATAATAAAGGTAATCCCCAGACCTCTTAAGGGTGGTGGCACATTGGAGTACCGGATTTTTTCACGGATTGCCGCAATAGCAAGGATGGCTAAAAACCAACCTATCCCCGAACTAAGTCCGTAGTTAAAGGCAAGTCCCAGAGATGAGATTTCCCTGGCCTGCATAAATAATGAACCTCCAAGAATTGCACAGTTCACTGCAATCAGTGGCAAAAATATCCCAAGGGAATTATAAAGTGCCGGAGAAAATTTCTCTACGACAATTTCCACCTGTTGCACCATAGTAGCTATGGTAGCAATAAACAATATAAAGGAGAGGAAACTCAGGTTGTAATCTGCATATTCAGGACCTAACCAGGCAAGGGCGCCATCTCTGAGTAAATATTGATCCAGGAGCCAGTTCAAAGGAACCGTAACGGCAAGGACAAAAATTACAGCGGCACCAAGACCTACTGCCGTAGTCACCTTTTTGGATACGGCCAGATAGGAACACATCCCTAGGAAGGTTGCGAATACCATGTTGTCAATAAAAATCGACTTAAAAAATAATTCTGTGTGCTCTAACATATTTCGTGTTTAAAAGCTAGTTTAATTTTCTTCTATCAAAGCCGGGTTGCGCGATCGTTGTACCCAAATTAAAATTCCCACTACGATGAGGGCCATAGGGGACAACAGCATAAAACCGTTGTTTTCGTATCCAATTGCATAAAGGCCGGTCTTTTCAATGGGGTTACCCAATACGGCATATCCTAGTAAGGTACCTGAACCGAGTAATTCCCTGAAAAAACCAACGATAATTAAAATGATACCGTAGCCGGCAGCATTTCCGATACCGTCCAGGAAGGATCTTTTAACTCCATTCCCCAAAGCAAATGCTTCAAACCTCCCCATGATGATACAGTTGGTGATGATAAGTCCGACAAATACCGCCAGAGTTTTACTCAACGTATAGGCATAAGCCTTCAGCACCTGGTCAACGACAATCACCAAAGCGGCCACAACGACCAATTGCACGATAATCCTGATTTTGGACGGAATCACATTCCGCAAGAGGGAGATGACCACGTTGCCAAGGCCCATTACAAATACAACCGACAGGGCCATAACAATGGATGCTTTGAGTTCCGCTGTGATCGCCAGGGCAGAACAGATACCAAGTACCTGAATAGTAATAGGATTATTATCCGCCAGAGGATCTAATATCAGTTTGGAATCTTTTTTGGAAAGTATTGCCATCTTATTGAGTTCTTATTGATTCAAAATAGTCCTTGTATAGAGTCACCGTCTTAGAGATCATCGCTGAGACCCCATTCCCGGTTATAGTCGCTCCTGCTAGAGCATCTACTTCATTGTCGTCTTTAATATTATTTACAGGATCATTATTCCCTTTAATTACTTTAATGCCTGTATAATTTGAGCCATTCAGGATACTTTCTCCTGTAAAATCGTCCATAAAATAACGTTGCTTGATATTTGCTCCGAGTCCGGGTGTTTCGGCTTTGTGATCAAAATACACGCCTTGCACGACCATATTTTTATCTAGAGCCATAAATCCCCAGATGGCATCCCACAAACCTTTGCCGTACATAGGAACTATGTAGTAGGTTTCTCCGTCTTTATCTCCAACATAAACAGGCAACTTAGGAGTTGCTCCATTCTTTAATTTATCGAGTTCTTTTTTTAGATCGATCAAATATGCCTCATCGTTTTCAGTGATCTTATCACCTTCAATAACTAATTGTTTAGTGATATAGGTGGTAAACTCCTGTTCCACAACATCGGTGGGAACAAAATTTACGCTGCCTTCATCTTCATTTTCATTGACGCCCATCGCGTAAAGTATATTCTGTTGTTTTTCGAAGCGCTCATTCTCTTTGATCTTCCCACTAAGGGCTGAGGCCAGATAAGCCAGAATAGTACCCACCACAATAACCATTGCACAGGCAAAAAGTACAGTGTATAAATTATTTTCTTTGTTCATGAGCTATAAGGTTTCAACTTTGAGTGCAGCTTCTTTTTCTTCTGTATCCTTTGGCAGGATCACTGCATTCTTAAATCGTTTTAATCTCCTTCTGACATTGCCTCGAACCACATAATGATCTATGGTTGGTGCAAACACATTCATCAATAATATGGCCAGGAATACACCTTCAGGGTAGGCCGGATTAAATACCCGGATCATAACCGAAATAAATCCGATCAAAAAGCCATAAATCCATTTCCCCCTGTTTGTCTGTGAACCAGTCACCGGATCGGTTGCCATATAGACAATCCCGAATGCAAGTCCGCCCACGATCAGATGTTTCCAGAAATCAAAACTCATCAGCCCGTAGAATTTGCTTGTTTCCGTGATCCAACCCGCATCGACTACTCCATTGAAAATAAGACCCATTGCCAGGGCACCTGCCACGGCACTTACCATGATCCTCCAACTGGCGATCTTACTAAAGATTAGAAATAGTCCTCCCAGTAAGATGAGGAAGGCTGAGGTTTCACCTACCGAACCCGGAATAAATCCAAAGAACATATCAGAAACCGTGTAGGAGAACTGATCTCCTCCATTCTGGGCCAGATACCCTAAAATGGTTTCTCCGGAAATCGCATCTGGCGTTCCTGCCCTTTCCATTCCCTCGTAGACCCATACTTTGTCTCCACTCATCCAGGTAGGATAGGCAAAGAATAGGAAGGCACGAATGGTTAAGGCCGGATTGAGGATATTCATCCCTGTCCCTCCAAATACCTCTTTTCCAATGACAACACCAAAAACTACTGCAACCGCCAGCATCCAAAGCGGAGTGTCGATAGGTACGATAAGCGGCACAAGCATACCTGTCACCAGATATCCTTCTTCAACCTCATGACCTTTTATAACCGCAAAAATAAATTCCACCAATAATCCTACCCCATATGAGACCACTACAAGGGGTAATACTTTAATAATCCCTATCCAGAAATTATCCCAGGTGATAAAGTCGTTCCAAACTGAAAAGTTTTCCGGAAATCCATTGACAGCTGAATAATGCTGGTAGCCTGCATTGAACATGGAAAATATCAGAACCGGGATCAATGCCATGATTACCGTATTCATCGTCCGTTTCAAATCATCCGCTGCCCTGATGTGCCCACCGGAATGAGTCGTCTCATCCGGGGTAAATAAAAAGGTATGGAAGGCGTTAAAAGCCGGCGCCATCTTTTTATCCCGGAAATGATGTTTCAGGATGTGCAATCTCTTTTTAAACGTCAGTCTCTTGTCTCTCATTCTTATCCAATTTCTTTGTGTAATAAGTCCAATCCTTCTCTAATTATCTGCTGGTGTGGTTGCTTTGAAATACAAACAAATTCGGTCAGGGCAAAGTCTTCCGGGATCACTTCATACAAGCCCAGTTGTTCCATTTCATCCAGGTCTTTTACCATACAGGCTTTTAAAAGCTGCAGCGGGTAGATATCCATAGGAAATACCTCTTCGTATTGCCCTGTTACCACAAAAGCCCTGTGCTCTCCGTTGGTATTGGTATCAAGGTCGTATTTTTTCTTTGGCTGCAACCAGGAGAATGTGAGTGCCCTGGTGGTTGAAATTTTGTCAAATACAGGTTTATTCCATCCAAACAACTCGTAATCATCTCCTTCAGGGATGGCTGATACCGTTGAATTGTAAAAACCAAGATGACCGTCCTGCCGGGTTTTGGATCCCGTGAGAACATCTCCGTTAATAACCCTGAAATTCTTATCGTTAACTCCGCTTGCATATAGGAATGTAGCTACCTCTGCCCCTATTCTGGTTTTATAATATTGTGGCTTCTTTATCGAAGATCCTGCCAGGGCAATCAGGCGTTCGGCATTAAACTTCCCTGTGAGTAAGGCCTCTCCGATGATGACCAGGTCGGCTGCGCCTACAGTCCAGACTCTTTCCCCTTTGTTTATCGGATCTACTTTATTGATCTGAGTCCCCACAAGTCCTGCCGGATGCGGACCGGATACCTTATGCAATTCTATTCCATCCATTGCAGAGAAAATAGAATTACCAGATGCCTTTACAGAAACATGAACCGGTCCGGGTGTAAGTTTCCCGAGGGCGGTAAGTGCCGCCTGAATTTCTTTTTCCCGTCCTGCAAGTACATATTCCATATCAGCAGCCAGGGGACCCGTGTTGAAGCCGGAGATAAAAACCGCCTTTGGTGTTGTTTCCGGATCTGCAATCAGATCATATGGTCTTTGCTTGATAAATGGCCAGCATCCTGATTGCAACAAAAAGCTCTTTATTTCCGCTGATGAAACTTTGTCCAGTTCGGGTGTTTTATGCGTTATACTTTCCTGTTCCTTGTCAGCGAGTATTTTTAACCTCAGGATTCTTCTCCTTGCCCCGCGTTCAATTTCAATAAGCTCTCCACTTACAGGAGAGACGAACATCATGGATTCAACTTTCTTATTGTAAAACAGGGGTTCGCCGGCTTTAACTTCTGCACCTTCTTTTAACATCATTTTTGGCGTCATGCCGTGGAAGTCAGAAAGGTTTATGGCGTATACATTGCTCAGTGCGGCTTTAGAAGTCGTAGGTTCCGCGGCACCTACCAGGTTGATATTTAACCCCTTTTTAATTCGAATGTCTTTTGACATGAACAGAACCCTTTTATGGTTATAAAAATTTGCCCAAAAATAGCACTTAAAAGAAAGTTTTCATAATTATTGCCTATAAATTTGGGCATTACACCGATGTGACTTTCGTGGGCATGGTTTTTGTTTACCTTTGGTTCAAATATAGCCTGATAATGCGCCTAAATCTTAAACAATTTATTTTCTGCTTCGTTGTAGTTCAGGGTTTTACCCAGGTTCAACAGGAAGTGAATCCCCCGGAAAATATAAAATCGGTTATTTTCAGAGGAGCAACCGAAGAACAATTTCCGGTTATTCAGTTAGGGGATCAGCTATTCCTGGAATTCGACGACCTTCTGGCAATAGAACAGGACTACTATTATTCTATTGTACATTGTAATTATGACTGGACTAAGTCACAACTTTTAAAGTCCCAGTACCTGAACGGGATGGATAACCAACGCATCATCAATTACGAAAATAGCTACAACACGCTACAACCCTATTCCAACTATCAGCTCACCATTCCAAATGCCAACGTCAGGCTTAAAGTGAGCGGAAACTATATACTCGAGGTTTACAACAGTTCATACCAATTACAGTTTTCGAGACGATTTGTGGTATATCGCGACCTGGTAAATGTTAGTGCGGTGGTCAAAAGATCGCGGGATTTCAATTTTCTCGACGAGCGTCAATCGGTTCAATTTGAGATCAATTCTGCAGGCTTTCCCTGGGTAAATCCCATAAAAGAGATCAAAGTAGCTATTATTCAGAATTACCAATGGCATTCGATGTTGCAGAATATCAAGCCTCAGTATATTCTGGGTAATTCTTTGGTATATAAATATGATAAGGAGACAAGTTTTTTAGGGGGGAACGAATTCTTAAATTTTGATACCAGTGATCTGAGAGCGCCAACGGCAGCAATTTCAAGGATCGAATTTGAGGATCTTTACCAGCATTACCTCTTTCCCGATATTTTCAGGTACGATAGGGAATACACCTATTTTCCTGATATCAATGGCGACTTTCTGATCAGGACCCTGCAGGGAGAAGAAGTTTCACGCGAAGCAGAATACACGGAAGTTCACTTTACGCTACCGTATACAGAACGCCTTGGCCTTGATGAGGTTTTTATCTATGGGAAATTTAATAATTATGCCCTGGAGGAGGAAAATAAAATGAGCTATAATGAAACCACTGGGAATATGGAAGCTACCCTTCTCCTTAAACAGGGCTTCTACAACTACTCTTACGCTTTAAAACAAGCAGATGATCAGGTAGATCTCAATGCGGTAGGGGGCAATTTTCACTTTACAGAAAACAACTACCTGATCCTGGTATACTACAGAGATTTCGGCGAGCTTTACGACGGAATCATCGGGATAGGTACTGCAAATTCGAGCACCATTACGAACTAGGATACTCAGGTTGAGCAGAGAAAATTACCGCTACACCGAATATATTTTCTAATTCTACCAGCCATTGAGCATATTTATTATCTTGCCTGGTACAAGTTTCCTGATTAACAGGATTTTTGTTTGGCGATTGAAAACCATATCTTTTGAAACTTTTAAAAGAGTGTCTTGCAGGAGGCAAATCGCTTAAAGAAACAAGCAGAAGAACTAAAGCATATAGAAGACGTGAAGATGATTACACAGGTTACCAAAGGGATAAAAATTTCTGTTGCGACAAGTTTTGAAGGAACTTTCTTTAAAAACTATAAAACGCATTTCGCCTTTGGATATACTATAAGTATAGAAAATCAGAGCAAACACTCAGTACAACTCACCTCTCGTCATTGGCAGATCTACGATGCCCTGAACGAGATGGAAATTCTCGATGGGGAAGGTGTAATTGGCAAAAAACCTGTAATCAAACCAGGGCAGTCTCATACCTATAGTTCAGGATGTCTGCTTTCATCTCCAATTGGCTCAATGAAGGGCTATTTTAACATGGTTAATTTTACGACCACAGAGAAATTCAGGGTATACGTTCCCGTATTTAAATTCAGTGCCCCATTTGCCTTAAATTAAGTCATTTTTACCACTCTAAGTATTTTATAAAGCTTCCTTCTTTTAGTACCTTTGCATGATTTTAAACTAAACTATCTAAATCATGGGTAAAGGATTTTTTCAGGTACCAATAGCGATTAATGAACCAATAAAAAGCTATGCTCCCGGAACTCCGGAAAGGGAAGCGGTTCTTGCGCAATACAAAACTTTTTACAACGGAAACGAAGACATTCCTCTTTATATAGGATCCGGAGAAATCAAAACGGGAAATACCAAACCCCTCTCTCCTCCCCATGATCACAAAAAACAGGTAGGCGTGTACCATCTTGCCGAAAAAAAGCATGTAACTCAGGCTATTAAAACAGCACTGGAAGCACGGGAAGCATGGGCAAACCTCAGCTGGGAGCAACGTGCGGCTATTTTCCTAAAGGCAGCTGATCTAGTTGCCGGACCCTACAGGGCTAAGATCAATGCCGCAACAATGATTGCCCAGTCGAAGACCATACATCAGGCTGATATTGATGCGGCCTGTGAGTTTATCGACTTCCTTCGTTTTAATGTGGAGTATATGTCGCAGATCTATCAGGAGCAACCCGATTCTGCGGAAGGGATCTGGAACCGGGTGGAATATCGGCCTTTGGAAGGATTTGTCTATGCCATTACACCATTCAATTTTACGGCGATTGCCGGAAATCTACCTGCAAGTGCCGCGATGATGGGCAATGTAGTGGTCTGGAAACCCAGTGATAGTCAGATCTTCTCAGCAAAAATACTCGTAGACGTTTTTAAGGAAGCAGGCCTGCCTGACGGGGTGATCAATGTAATTTACGGAGATCCGGTGATGATCACAGAGACGATCCTAACTCATCCCGATTTCTCCGGACTCCATTTTACCGGATCTACTGATGTCTTTAAGAGTTTGTGGACACAAATAGGAAACAACATCCATACTTATAAAACCTATCCCCGCATTGTTGGTGAAACCGGAGGGAAAGACTTTATCCTGGCTCACCCGACAGCCAAACCAAAACAGGTTGCGACGGCCATCGTCCGAGGGGCTTTTGAATTCCAGGGACAGAAATGCAGCGCAGCTTCAAGAGTATATCTGCCTGAATCCACAGCAGAAGCTATTCTAGCAGAAGTGAAGAAAGACCTTGCTTCTTTTAATGCTCCGGGCTCACCTGAAGACATGAAGAACTTTATTACTGCTGTTATTCACGAAGGGGCATTTGACAAACTGGCATCCTATATCGATCGGGCAAAAAAGGACAAGGAAGCATCAATTTTTGCCGGTGGCGGATACGACAAGTCGAAGGGATATTTTATAGAACCCACAGTTATTTTAACTACTGACCCGCATTATGTCACTATGGAAACAGAATTATTCGGGCCTGTAGTCACTATATATGTTTACAAGGATAAAGACTGGAATGAGACACTGGAACTGGTTGATACAACATCTCCATATGCACTTACCGGAGCGGTGATGGCTACTGATCGTTATGCCATTGACCAGGCAACCAAGGCCTTGCAAAATTGCGCAGGAAACTTCTACATCAATGATAAACCTACAGGAGCTGTTGTGGGACAGCAGCCCTTTGGTGGAGCCCGGGCCTCAGGAACCAACGACAAGGCAGGTTCTGCTCAAAACTTGCTCAGATGGGTTAGTCCCCGACTGATTAAAGAAACCTTTGTTAGTCCGGAGGATTACCGATATCCCTTTCTAGGATAAAAAGAATAACTCACTTATTTTCAAGCCCTTAAGAACTATATTTCTAAGGGCTTTTTCTTTATGGAAATTTAATGCACAAGGGCAATCGATACTATTAATGTAAATTTAACGTTAATTAAATGTAAGATTTTTGTAAATTTGTAATATAAAATCAGTTCGTATGAAGAATTCAGATATCAAAAACAATTCTCAGGGAATGATTATGTCGAAATTCAATCGCCACTACCAGGCTATTAAGAAGTACGCCCGAAAGTGCAGATATTGCTATCTGTCCATGCTAACTATGTAGTTATCCTTTAAATTTCAAAGGCAGGTATACGACTTTCTTTGATTCAAAAAATTCCTCTGTAAAATAATCGGAAAGATTAAAGATCTGTGCATTTCTGTAGGTCTTTAATTCCTCTGTCAAATCACCTCCTTTCAAATACAGAATACCGTTTTTCAGAGGGTGAACCGAATCCTTTTTTATTTTTCCTTTCACCCAATGCACAAAAGTGGGCATCGCGGCCACAGCCCTGCTCACAATAAAATCAAACTGAAGCTGAAGCCCTTCAACTCGCATATTTTTTACTTTGACGTTTTGTAACCCCAATCCATCTGCCACTTCCTCAACTACTTTAATTTTCTTCCCAA
>JABDQK010000275.1 GCA_013042255.1 Flavobacteriaceae bacterium
GAAAATTAGTTCAGCATGCCCATTTATATGGATCGCCACGATATTCCCGACGAGATAAAACCGGAACACGTGGCAAAAATGCACCAGGAAGATCTCAAAGTACAGCATCTATATGGCTGTAAAGGGATGACCTATTGGTGTGACAGTGAAAGACATACTGCCTTCTGTTTAATTGAAGCTCCTAACAAAGAGGCAATTCAAAAAATGCATAACCATGCTCATGGTGAATTTCCTCATCAGATCATTGAGGTGGATGCACATCTCGTAGAATCTTTCCTGGGCAGAATAGAAGATCCCGAAAAAGCGGAAAACCAGGACCTTAATATTATTGATGATCCTGCATTTCGGGTGATCATGGTGATAGAAGCGTCTAATTTTCTTAACAGACTCGAGGGGAAACAACTTTCAATTTTTACTCAGAAATTCCATCAAAGCGCTTCTAAAGCATTCGAAAAATACGAAGGGAATATTGTGAGGGAAAATGACAAATCCTATCTGGTTTCTTTTAAATCAGTTACCAATGCGGTCATTTGTGCATTAAAGATCCAGTCGAAATTTAAATACATCTATCCTAAAATTGATTCCGAACATAAAAGACTAAAGATTGGACTCTGTCCCGGATTGCCGGTCACGGATAAGGAGGGCATTTTTTCAGAAGCCGTTAATCTGGCTACACAAATGTGTGAATTGATGAAAGACGAAATCATCGTAACCGCCTCTATAAAAGCGTTGTATGAAAATGAGAACAGAAATGCCATCATTGATAATGAAGTGATCAGGATCCTTAAGCCAAGGGAAGAACAATTCTTAATTCGATTGGTGGAATTCTGCGAATCTAACTGGAACTCGTCCGATTTCAATCTTACCCAAATGAGTAAAAGTTTGGGCAACAGTACTTCCCAGATATATCGTAAACTCAAAAAACTAACAGGAAAAGCCCCCAGTGTTTTTATGCGGGAATACCGACTTCACAAAGCATTGGAACTAATACATCAGCAGAAGGGTAATATTTCTGAGATCGCCTTTGAAACCGGATTTAACAGTGCCGGGTATTTTACCAAGTGTTTCCACGATAAATACGGTATTCTCCCCTCTAAATATGCCAGATTAGTCTGAACTCGATTCAAATTTTTTCTTAATGATTGATTAGTGCAATTCTTTGAATGAATTTTAAAGGCATTGGATTTAAGGTTGAAGTAGCTTTGGATAAAACTAAACCAAAGCAATTATGACAACAATTAAAGACCTCTCAAAAGAAACGCTTTCCGAATTTATATCGAAACTCAGGGGAAGGGTAGTATTTCCAAGCGATCCTGACTATCCGGAGACAAGCAAGTTATACAACGGCATGATCAAAAAGTCGCCGGGTATGTTTGTTATGTGTGTTGACGTAGCAGACGTCATTGCCTCAGTAAATTTTGCAAGGGAAAATGATATTTTACTCGCCATACGGGGTGGGGGCCACAATGGCGGTGGCCTTGGCTCCTGTGATGATGGGATGGTGATCGACCTTTCAGGTATTAAATACGTCCGTGTGGATACTTCAGATAATACCGTCCGCGTTGGTGGAGGCAACCTCTGGGGCGAAGTGGATCACGCAACACACCCTTTTGGTCTGGCCATTCCGGCCGGGATCATTTCATCTACAGGGGTTGGCGGACTCACCCTCGGGGGTGGTGTTGGCCATTTATCCCGCAAATACGGACTCACCATAGACAACCTTCTTGAAGCAGATATGGTACTGGCTAACGGATCATTCGTCACTGTAAATGCAGACCAGAACCAGGATCTGTTCTGGGCAATTCGTGGTGGAGGCGGAAATTTCGGGGTGGTAACCTCTTTTAAATTTCAGGCCCATCCTGTTAAAACGGTTTTCGGAGGCCCCCCTTTATGGCCAGTCGAAAAAACTCAGGAAATTATGGCCTGGTACCATTCTTTTATCGAAGCGGCTCCTGAAGACCTTAATGGGTTTTTTGCCACCATGGTGATTCCCGGCCCTCCTTTTCCGGAATCTCTTCATCTCAAAAAGTTCTGTGGAATTGTCTGGTGCTACACGGGTGATCTGACAAAGGCTGAAGAAATGTTTAAACCCATAATGGAAATGGATCCGTTGTTTCAGCATGTGGGGGAAATGCCTTACCCGGCAGTGCAAACCATGTTTGATGGATTATTTCCCCCGGGCCACCAATGGTATTGGAGGGGGGATTTCTTTAACGATCTGAATGAAGACATCAGTGCTCAGCACTTAAAATTTGGTTCGGTGATCCCAACACCTCTTTCCCAGATGCACTTATATCCTATTACAGGGGCTGCAGCCAGCGTAGGTGCTGAAGACACCGCCTGGGCCTATCGGAATGCAAAATACTCAGGGGTAATTGTTGGCGTAGACCCGGATCCTGCCAACGCAGGGAAAATTACACAATGGTGTAAAGACTACTGGGAAGGATTGCATCCCCATTCTTCAGGAGGCGCCTATTCCAATTTTATGATGAATGACGAAGGGCAGGAAAGGGTAAAGGCCAGTTACAGGCACAATTATGCTCGTTTGCAAAAAATTAAATCAAAATACGATGCCGGAAACCTGTTTAAGGTGAACCAGAATATTAAACCTGAAACAGCAACAGCCTGAGATTGACTTATTAGTAAAATAATTGGCTATACTAAACCTAAGCCAGAATACTTTCATGACCTGAGTCTTTCACAAACAGGCAGGAGCTATTGGTTTTGTATACCATTTCCTTTACAAACCGGAAGCTCAGGTTTTCTTCCATGCCAAAGATATTCAGGTCTGCCGTTGGTGCGTTCTCAGCGATTGATTTAAAATCCCCGACAAAAACTTCAGTTTTTGTTAAGGGTAGCCGTGCAAGGTTGATCAGGGAATCGAGGAAGTTCTTTGCGTTCTCCTCCTCCTTTGGGTCGTTAATGACCGTAATCAATCTGATCTGGGCCTTCCAGTTGGTTTTTAATTTATAAGCAATCAAAAGGGAAAGGTCGAGATTGCCGATATCCCAGCCCAGGTTCCAGTTGTCCTGGCGGTCGCTTATCCAGACATTGATCATATTCCGCTCTCCCAACAGGGCCGTTGGATGGGCTACGTAAAGTAAGACCCCTGTCTCGAGCCTGATGGATTCCTTGATAATGGGCCGCACCTCCTTTTCGTAATCGTCGTGTTCCTGAAGGTTGAGAAAGACTACATTAGGTTTAAAAAAGGCTCCCTGCAGGGCCTGACTCGCGTAGTTGATCCCTTTGGTGAATTCTTCTGTATGGATAACCGTCCAGGAGGAGAAGACGCCTTTGGTGCGGAATGATTCTGAAAGATGGGCCAATTGTCTGGCCAGGGTACTTTTCTCTGAAAAAGGTTCAATTCCCAATAGTTTAATGGAACCTTTGGGTTTCGCAATATTTCTGAGAAACTCGAAGATTCCTTTGGCGCCATTTATGTCCCTTACAGGTACCATTAAATTCGGTTTCCAGGCCCGTTGCTGCATTTTTTTCATTCCCCAGGTGTGTTTGGCCGCCCATTCAGCAAAGGAGACAAACAGGCCCGACCTCACATCCTCAAACGGAGTTTCAAGGTTCTGCCGTGATAGATACCAGTAGACAACAAATACGATCAGTACCGACAGCAGGCTCACCGTAGGGTTGATAATAAACATGGCAAAAACGGATGAGATAAGTCCGATCCACGGAACCCAGCGGTGTATTTTAAATACAGGACGATAACTGATCAGACCCAGGTTTTGTTCGATGATTACCACAATATTGATCATGGCATAGGTGATCAAAAAGAAGAGGGTGAC
>JABDQK010000259.1 GCA_013042255.1 Flavobacteriaceae bacterium
GAGGTAATTTTATCCTTCCACGGTTTCCATCCCTCTTTCAATTCTTCTACAGTTGGTGTCTTGGACTCCGATAAGGGGAAATAAGCATCAATTCCTATGTAATCAAGATCCGCCCAAAAAGGAGTCCGCCCAAATTCATCCCAGTTTGCAGCATATGTAAGCTTCCCTTTGTAACGATCCTTTATTTTAAGAATCAGGTTTTTCCAGAATTCAGGTATCTGACTAACAAACTGCTAAAGTTCAGTGCCAATACAAAAGATCTCAGCTTTTGACTCTTCGGCAAGGCTGGCATATGTCAGGATGAATGCTTCGTAGGATTGTTCCAGTTTCTGCCAGTCGGCCTCACTTTGCATCTTCAGTTCCCCCGTAAAAACACCCCGCCAAATCCAGATCTGAGGTTTAAGCATCACCTTGATTTTGTTCCTGTGAAGCAATTCAATGTATTGTTTGGCTCCTACACGAGTCTCCCCGAACCATTGACGATCGGTATCAAAGATTATCTCGGGAGAATTTACCTCACGAATAAATCCAAATGGCATCACGGCGGCATGGTCTGCATACAATTGTTTAACAGGCTTGATATGCTCCTGTTTTACTTCATCGCGCGAAGCAACAAAACTCACACCATTGATCTTCCCTATAAACTGACTGCTACAGGAAATTTGTAGAAGACATAAAAAAAAGAAACATGATCTTTTCATTATCACCTGGCGTTATAAACTCTAAAATACAATTTTTTAAAGTCGGCAGAATCCTAATGGGCTGTTAAGTTCTTATATTTAAACCGACTCAAGTTGAAAATCTGTTCAAATTCATGGAAACCGTCGTAATCATTGGGAATGGTATTTCTGGGGTAACCGCCGCACGACATATCAGAAAATTATCTGATAAACGAATTATAATCGTTTCAGCCGAGAGCGAGTACTTCTTTTCCCGTACTGCACTGATGTACGTCTATATGGGACATATGAAGTTTGAGCATACCCAACCCTATGAAAACTGGTTCTGGAAGAAAAACCGCATTGAACTGGTGCAGGGATATGTAAACAAAGTAGACCATGAGAATAAACAGTTGATCCTAAATGACAATGATCCCATTAACTACGACCAACTTATCATAGCCACCGGCTCCAAACCCAACAGATTTGGTTGGCCTGGTCAGGATCTCAAAGGGGTTCAGGGTCTGTATTCAAAACAGGAACTGGAACAATTGGAAATTGATGCACCAGACAAAGAAGCTTGCAACAGGGCGGTAATCGTAGGTGGTGGACTGATAGGTATTGAACTGGCCGAAATGCTGAGAAGCCGGGATATCCCTGTGACATTCCTGGTTCGGGAAAGTAGTTTCTGGAATGGCGTTCTTCCGGAGGGGGAGTCTGAAATGATCAATGAACACATCCGCGATCACCATATCGATTTACGCCTGAGCACCAATCTGGTGGAAATCCTCGCTGACGAAGAAGGGAGAGCGAAGGCAGTTGTCACAGACAAGGGAGAAACTATTGCCTGTAATCTGGTAGGGCTAACTGCCGGAGTTACACCTAACATTTCTTTTCTGGAGAATTCAGGAATTGAACTGGGAAAAGGAGTCAAGGTAAATCGATATCTGGAAACAAATATTCCTGATATATACGCTATAGGTGACTGTGCCGAACAGGAAAAGGCCATTGGCAACCGGCGTACGGTGGAAGCCGTCTGGTATACCGGCCGAATGATGGGGGAAACTGTTGCACATACCATTTGCGGGCAGAGAAGAAAATACAGTCCCGGACATTGGTTCAATTCAGCCAAATTCCTTGATATTGAATACCAGACCTACGGATGGGTATTCAGTGACCAAAATCGCAGGGAATTTGAAGAGCACTTCCATTGGAGGCATGATAAGGAAATGATATGCATAACTATGGCCTTCAACTCTTCCGATAAAAAATTCCTGGGAATTAACACCTTCGGTATACGGATGAGACATGAAATGTTTGATCGATGGCTCACCGAGGGTCGCACCATCGATTATGTGATGGAACACCTCAGAGATGCCAACTTCGATCCTGAGTTTTACAGTCAATATGAGAAGGAAATAGTTGACAGTTACAATAGCGCCTTCGAAACCAATATCAAGCCCAAAAAGAAAAGCTGGAAACGCATATTTAAATCCGCCTAAACCCTGAACCCAGAATGAAAAAAGCAAAATATATCGGGTTAATTCTTTTCCTAGCAGGCCTGGGCATCTTTACGATACTTCCATTTATCGGCACCTATTCGCTTAAGGATTCCGATTTTAAAGAGTGGGTTGAGGAGAAGGGCATTAAAAGTGAATTGTTCCTTGAAGCCCTGGACAAAGAGGTGGTAGGACAGCGTTTTTCCGGAATGAACAATCTTTCCCCGATCATTGCAGCAGCGCTCGACAAAGCCAATAGTACGCATCGAAAGAACAAGGAATATAACAAGATAATTTATACAAAAGCTCATGATATTTCTGCCGATTTAGGGAAAAAGGCCGGGACTGGATTTATCCCGGAAAACAAAGGTCTGATGTGGTGGTTAACCTTTGGATTAGGAATTGTCGGCGCTCTATTATTTATCCTCCCAAATGTAATTTTACTGGGGCAGAAAGGGATAAAAAATAACGGGATTTATCATGCGAATGCAACTAACCGTGGATGGATAGCCTGGTTGGTTTTCTTTTATCTGATCGCTTTCTACCTCTTATTGTATTTCAGACCGGAATATGCTGTGAACTGGACATACCTGGTTGATCCAATCAGTGAATCTCTTAGTGGTAATCCAGCCGGGCATTGGTTTGTTTATGGCTTTATGTATTGTACTGTTATGACCGTAATGGGAGTAAGGATGTATATCAAGTACAGGCACAATCGTTACCAGATGATCAGAACCACTTCGGTTTTGTTTTTTCAGATCGTTTTTGCCTTCCTGATCCCTGAGATCATGGTCCGTTTGCAAATGCCTTATTACGATTTTAAAAATGCCTTCCCCCTGGATTACGATTTCTTTTTCCAATGGAATTTACGTTCTCTTATAAACAGCGGAGGAATTGGGATTTTTATTTTAGTCTGGGGAACGGTTCTAACACTTATTATTGTTCCGGTAATGGTCTACTTTTTCGGGAAGCGATGGTATTGCTCCTGGGTGTGTGGTTGTGGCGGACTTGCAGAAACGCTGGGAGATCCATACAGGCAACATTCGAGCAAAACACTTTTATCCTGGAGGGTGGAAAGGTGGTTAGTCCATGGGGTACTAGTCTTTGCCGTGGGGATGACCCTGATGACACTCTACAGCTTTTTCTCGGAAACCGGAACGGTACTGGGAATTAAAACTTCCAGTGTTCAAAATACCTATAGCCTTCTTATTGGTTCTATTTTTGCGGGTGTGATCGGCACCGGATTTTACCCCATTTTTGGCAATCGGGTCTGGTGTAGATTTGGTTGTCCGCTGGCTGCTTATCTGGGATTTGTCCAGCGATTTAAGTCGAGATTCCGGATAACTACAAACGGCGGGCAATGTATTTCCTGTGGCAATTGCTCCACCTATTGTGAGCAGGGGATTGATGTGAGAGCCTACGCACAGAAGGGTGAGAACATCATCCGTTCGAGTTGTGTTGGGTGTGGAATCTGTTCTGCAGTTTGTCCCAGGGGAGTTCTTAAACTGGAAAATGGTCCTGAAAAAGGAAGGATCAATCCCACACAGGTCCTGCTGGGGAATGATGTGGATTTAATGCACCTTGTTAATGATAAATAAAAGCATTCCGCTATTTTTGCACCCGATTGGTCATAACTCCTAACCCTCGTATGGCTTAGTCGCTGCTAATGGAAATCGTAGTTATCATTCCTGCCTTTAATGAAGCCCGGTCTATTGGCCATGTAATCTCCGAGATTCCCAGCTCTGTTTCAGAAATCATCGTTGTTAATAATAATTCAACTGATAATACGGCCTCCGTAGCAGAGGCTGCAGGCGCTACCGTACTATTTGAAGAAAATATGGGATACGGGTATGCATGCCTCAAAGGGATAAAATATTTAATGAATCGATCCAAACCCCCTGGTATTGTCGTATTTATGGACGGAGATTATTCCGATTACCCGGAAGACCTCCACAAAGTTGTAAAGCCGATTTTGGATGGAGAGGTTGATTTTGTGATCGGAGCACGCACAAAGGCTTTACGGGAAAAAGGTTCCATGACCCCTCAGCAAAGGTTTGGAAATGGTTTAGCCACTTTCCTGATGAGCTTGATTTACGGATCTGATTTTACAGATCTGGGGCCATTCAGAGCCATTCGTTACGATCAGCTCATGGCCTTAAAAATGGAAGATAAGACCTATGGCTGGACGGTTGAAATGCAGTTAAAAGTCTTAAAGAAAAAGATAGCATATACCGAAGTACCAGTTCGTTACAAAAAAAGAATTGGTATCTCAAAAGTATCAGGTACGGTAAAAGGTACTATATTTGCCGGCATAAAAATCCTGGCTTGGATATTTAAATACAGTTTAAAATAAAATGGGACTAACTATTGCTTACATCATTATCGGAATTTACAGCCTTGCACTACTCCTGATATTCTTCTACAGTCTTGCCCAGCTCAATTTGTTGCTCAACTACCTGGGGTACAAGAAAACCCAGAAGCTGGCCCCAAAATTCAACCTGTTAGATCCCAAAGAAATACCTTCAGTCACAATTCAATTGCCCATTTACAATGAAGAGTACGTTATTGAACGATTACTAGACAACATTTCCAAAATTGCTTATCCAAAAAGCAAGTTGGAAATCCAGGTACTCGATGATTCTACCGATGATTCAATTCATCAAACAGCAAAACGAATTGAGGAACTGCGTGAAAGCGGTCTCGACATCAAGCATATCAGAAGGGAAAACCGTCAGGGATTTAAAGCTGGCGCCCTGAAAGAGGGTCTGAAAATTGCGAAGGGCGATTTCATCGCTATTTTTGATGCCGACTTCCTTCCTGATTCAGACTGGCTTAAAAAGACAGTCGTCTATTTTAAGGACGAAGAAATTGGGGTGGTACAAACGCGATGGGGACATATCAACCGCGATTACTCCATTCTAACCCGTATACAGGCCTTTGCCCTGGATGCTCACTTTACCCTTGAGCAGGTAGGACGTAATGCCAAAGGTCATTTTATCAATTTTAACGGAACTGCCGGGATCTGGAGAAAAGAATGCATCCTGGATGCAGGTAACTGGGAGGGAGATACCCTAACCGAAGACCTCGATCTAAGTTACAGGGCACAACTTAAAAACTGGAAATTCAAGTATCTCGAAGATGTAGAAACTCCGGCCGAACTTCCTGTGGTGATCAGCGCAGCCCGTTCTCAACAATTTCGATGGAATAAAGGTGGAGCAGAGAATTTCAGGAAAACAGTTCTCAATGTGATTACGGCAAAGAATATTCCTTTTAAAACAAAGTTCCACGGGGTAATGCACCTTTTGAACAGTTCCATGTTCCTGTTTGTATTTCTGGTTGCTATTTTAAGTATTCCGATGTTGTACATTAAAAACACTTACGGGCATCTGGACTGGATTTTTGAAGCAACCAGCTTTTTTATCGTTTCAACAATTATCCTTTTTATCTGTTACTGGTTTACCTACAAAAGTATTCAGGGAAGCAGTTTTGATAATTTTATCGACTACATCAAATTGTTTTTTACCTTTTTCTCGGTAGCCCTTGGCTTCTCCCTGCACAATACTGTGGCCGTTCTGGAAGGACATATGGGAAAGCGAAGTGAATTCGTGAGAACACCGAAATTCAATATCAATAATCTTACAGATAGCTGGAAAGGGAATAAATATCTCGCTACAAAGCTCTCTCCGAATATGATCCTGGAGTTTGCCCTTATGGTTTACTTTTTATTCGGTATGTACAGCGCCATCCCACTTAACGATTTTGGATTATTTCCATTCCATTTTATGCTTTTCCTCGGGTTTGGCTTTGTATTCTTTAAGTCACTAACTGCAAAGGTATAGCAGAATTAAAATTTTAATATTAGCCACCAATTAATTAGCAAACAGGAGTCTTCATCAACCTATGAAGGCTCCTTGTTTTTTTGTCGGAATTCCCCTTTTTTTTCGGTTATTTGTAAAAATCAATTGCCTTACCAACCATGCCCAACGCGGTTCTGACGTATTGGAAACTCCACAAAGTTCCCATCTTACTTTCCATCCTCTGCGGGTTTCTTTATTACACCTTTGCCTACCATCTGCAGCGCTCAGACTTCGCCAGAATGTTTGGTTTATATCTGGGACTTTTTATCCTGTGTTACAAACTGATTCAATTTGAAAAATGGAACTATAAATTCCTCCTTTTCCTGGGAGTTGTATTTCGATTGGTTTTTCTCTTTGCCATCCCCAACCTGTCACAGGACTTCTACCGCTTTATCTGGGATGGACATCTGGTATTACTAGGGGAAAATCCGTATTTGCATCTTCCAGTTGACCTGCTTGGAAGTTCAGAAATCATTATCCCGAAAGCCGGATATCTGGTTGAAGGGATGGAATCGCTTAGTGCTTCCAACTTTAGTAATTATCCTCCGCTAAGCCAGCTATTGTTTGGTTTATCGGTATGGCTAGGGGGTGGAAAGATCCTGGGATCGGTAATAGCGATCAGATTGGTTTTACTCCTTGCCGATCTGGGGATTTTTTATTTCGGACGGAAACTGCTGAAGTTTGTCAATAAATCTCCGCACCTTATCTTCTGGTACTTTTTAAATCCGCTGATTATAATAGAGTTGGGCGGCAATCTTCACTTTGAAGGAGTGATGCTGTTTTTTCTTCTCCTGACACTTTATCTCATAGCTATAAATAAATGGATGTTAGCCGCAGTGCCCATGGCCCTGTCAATATCTGTAAAGCTAATCCCTTTGATGTTTTTACCCCTTTTCTTCAAAGCTCTTGGAATTAAAAAAGGACTTATTTTCAACACAATAGTTTTCTTGATCGTTGCTGCTACTTTGTTGCCTTTTTACAATCCTGCATTCGCAGAAAATTATATGGCAACCCTATCCCTGTGGTTCTCAAATTTTGAATTTAATGCCAGTATCTACAATGTGGTTAAGAGTCTGGGCGAAAGAGTTGATCTGAAACCCTGGGAGCTTATTAAAAGTTATGGGAAACTGATCCCATTGGTTGTCATTGTATGGGTGGGAATACTGACCCTATTTCGAAAAAATAGTTCTCAGCACATTCTAATCCAATCAATGCTCTTTATCCTGGCCCTGTATTTTTTTCTAACTCCCACGGTACACCCCTGGTATATTATTACATTGGTTGCTTTGTGCATATTCACCGATTACAGATTCCCACTGGTCTGGTCTGCAACGATTATTTTCAGCTATACCGCATACAGGGACCCGGGCACAGAAGAGTCCATAGGTTTTCTCATCATTGAATATTTATCGGTATATGGGTTTTTGATCTACGAAATATTTAAGCATGGCAGTTTTAAATCACTAATTCCCAAAAAATATAGGGGCAAGGGTGTTAATCCAATTTAATTTGTACATTTGACTTTCATGAATGCGATAGATCACATTATTACACTAATTATTAAGCCTTCTCAGGCCGGATTTTTTGTGCCATCTCGTCGCCGCCCGTAAGGGTGTACTTCTCTCATGGAAATAGGTGAGTCCATTTCCGCATCGATCTTTCAGTCCAATACATATTTGAATAATCTTTACAGCAATGGATATTGTAATTGCTAACGAATCTCATATAAAATACGCTACTGTCATCAGTGAAACCATTTCGGATTCAGCCAAGGTGAGAGGCACCGGTATTGCCAAAAGAACGCCGGATTACATCATCAAAAGGTTGGTAAATGGGAATGCCGTGATCGCATTAGACGGCGATAAATTTGCTGGATTTTGCTATATCGAGGTATGGGGCCATCAGAAATTTGTGGCGAATTCCGGACTAATTGTACATCCGGATTATCGCAACCAGGGTTTAGCAAAAAAGATAAAGAAAGCCATCTTTGAGCTCTCAAGGAAGAAATTCCCCGAAGCCAAGATCTTTGGAATTACTACTGGGCTGGCGGTGATGAAAATGAACTACGAACTGGGGTATAAACCTGTAACTTTCTCAGAACTTACTGATGATCCCGAATTCTGGAAAGGATGTCAGACCTGTAAGAATTTTGATATCCTGACGCGAACAGAACAAAAAATGTGTCTGTGTACCGGAATGCTATATGACCCTGAGCATTCAAAAAAATATGAAAGCAGGAAGCTCAACAACAAGACCTTCAAGCGACTTAAAAGTATTAAAGAGCAACTATTGCTTAAAAAGAAAAAAGGATAAGATGGATACTAAAAACATCAAATCAAAAAAACTGGTACTCGCGTATTCAGGCGGACTCGATACCTCCTATTGTGCCATGCACCTGTCACAGGACCTGGGATATGAAGTACACGCCGTAAGTGTAAATACGGGAGGATTTTCTCAGGATGAATTGGAAGAAATCAGAAAAAAGGCATTAAGCCTTGGAGCACATTCTTATACCTCCATAGATGCTGTTCAAAGCTTTTATGACAAGGTGGTAAAATACCTGATCTTCGGAAATGTACTTCGAAACAATACATATCCCTTAAGTGTAAGTGCTGAACGAATTGTCCAGGCTATCGAAATTGTACGCTATGCCAAAAAAACCAGCGCGTCAGCCATTGCCCACGGAAGTACAGGGGCCGGAAATGATCAGGTACGATTTGATATGATCTTTCAGATCATCGCTCCTGAAATTGAAATTATTACGCCCATACGCGATGGGCAACTATCCAGGGAAGATGAGATCAACTACCTTAAGGAAAGAGGAGTAAATTATTCCTGGGAAAAAGCCAAGTACTCTATCAATCAGGGCTTATGGGGTACTTCTGTTGGAGGTGCAGAGACGCTGACATCAGATAAAGGCCTCCCGCAGGAAGCCTTCCCCAGTCAGCTAAAAAACGAACAACCACAGGAAATAACGCTGAGTTTTACAAAAGGAGAATTGATCGCAATTGACGGGGCAACTGATGACCCGGTCCTTAATATTGAAAAACTGGAAAAAATAGCCTCGTCTTTTGCAATAGGCCGGGATATACATGTTGGGGATACCATTATTGGTATTAAAGGTCGGGTTGGTTTTGAAGCAGCAGCACCTTTACTGATCATTAAGGCGCATCATTTGTTGGAGAAACATACCCTTAGTAAATGGCAGCAATTTCAAAAAGAACAACTCGCTAATTTTTATGGGATGTTATTGCATGAAGGAAATTACCTCGATGAAGTAATGAGAAATATTGAAGCCTTTCTTCAGGATTCTCAAAAGAATGTCAGTGGTGATGTATTTATTACCTTATATCCCTATCGGTTTGAATTAAACGGTATCCGGTCTGAGCATGATCTGATGGCTGCTAAATTTGGCAGCTATGGAGAAATAAACAAGGCCTGGTCTGCAGAAGATGCAAAAGGGTTTATTAAAATATTGTCCAACCCCGGCAAAATTGCCAGTCAGATAAATAAAATCCATGATTAAAGCAGGTATCATAGGAGGCTCGGGCTATACCGGGGGCGAACTCATCAGGTTGTTACTACATCATCCTGGTGTAGAAATTGATTTTGTATTCAGTACCACCAGGGCGGGAACCAGAATATCAGATACACACACCGATCTCCTTGGAAAGACTGATTTGATGTTCACCGACACGATTAATCCTGAAGCAGATGTTATTTTCCTTTGTCTCGGACATGGAAATTCAACCCGCTTCCTTGAGGAACATTCCTTTTCAGTAAAAACAAAAATTATTGACCTGAGTAATGATTTCAGGCTAAAGGATCAAAACACCTTTGAAGACAGGAGTTTTGTTTACGGTCTGCCTGAACTATACAGAGAGCAAATTACAAAGGCAC
This sequence comes from Flavobacteriaceae bacterium, assembly GCA_013042255.1. Lineage (GTDB taxonomy): Bacteria > Bacteroidota > Bacteroidia > Flavobacteriales > Flavobacteriaceae > Muriicola. The sequence goes on from JABDQK010000259.1 coordinate 9,916, forward strand.
AAAACGTAGCCAATCCCGGTTGTTTTGCCACAGCCGTTCAGTTGGCTCTCCTGCCTCTGGCCAAGGCACAATTGCTCAATCAGGAAGTGCATATCAATGCCACAACCGGAAGTACAGGCGCAGGGGTGAGTCTCTCTCCCACTACCCACTTCAGCTGGCGCGAAAACAATATGTCGCATTACAAGGCTTTTACCCATCAGCATCTTGGGGAGATCAATGAAAGCCTCGAATACCATCAGCCTGGGAAGGCGGCATTGTGGTTTGTTCCAAACAGGGGCAACTTTACCAGAGGTATCTGGGTAACCGCATACACCAAATTTGAGGGATCCCTGGAAGATGCGCAGGAATTATATAAGGCCTATTACAAGGAAGCTCCTTTTACACATGTTTCCGAGAAGCCTATTGCTCTGAAACCCGTCATCAATACCAACAATTGTCATTTACACCTTATGGTACACGAAGGGGTTCTACTAATTGCCTCTGCTATTGACAATTTATTAAAAGGGGCCAGTGGACAGGCTGTACAAAACATGAATCTGATGCTCGGTTTACCAGAAGGAGAAGGATTAAACCTTAAGTCGAGTATATTTTAAACTACTTTATCTAACCAGAACAAAAAACAATGAAAATCGCAATTATAGGGGCAGGTAACCTCGGAGTATCCATCGCAAAAGGGATTCTCCACTCTAATGGTGCTACCACCATGTATCTTACCAAAAGACATATAGAAAGCATTAAGGAATACGAAAAGTATGGCAATGTAACGGTTACTACAGACAATATTCTTGCAGTGAAGGAATCGGATATACTGGTATTTGCCGTTCAGCCCGGACATTTTGAGGCCATTCTACAGGAAGTAAAGGAATATCTTACTGAAAAGCATGTCATCATTTCAACGATTACAGGATTCAGCATTGAAAAGATCGAATCTATCATAGGGAAAGAAGCTTATATCATAAGAAGCATGCCCAATACGGCTATCTCAGTAGGCAAGTCCATGACATGTCTATGCAGCAATGATGCGGGAGCCAAACGAATTGAGCTGGCCAAGGCCATTTTTAATCGTATGGGGCATTCTATGGAAATACCAGAATCGCAGATGCAGGCCGCAACCGTGATTTGCGCCAGTGGAATTGCGTTCTGGATGAGGCTGATAAGAGCGACAACTCAGGGAGCCATTCAATTGGGCTTCGATGCCAGGGAAGCCCAGGAGCTTGCCATGCATACCTGCAATGGTGCGGCCTCTCTCCTGATAGAATCGGGAAATCATCCCGAGGAAGAGATAGACAGGGTGACTACACCTATGGGATGTACCATTGAAGGTCTTAATGAAATGGAACATCAGGGTCTTAGTTCTTCCCTAATCAGGGGAGTCGTAGCTTCATTTGAAAAAATTAGTCAGATAAGAAGAGGGTAGTATGGTACTATTTGATGTATATCCCCTTTACGATATTACCCCGGTCTCGGCCAGGGGCGTAATTTTAAAAGATGAAAAGGGACAGGAATACCTCGACTTGTACGGTGGACATGCCGTAATTTCCATCGGCCACGGTCATCCCCATTACGTCAAAAGGTTAAAGGATCAGCTAGACAAAATCGGGTTTTACAGCAATGCTGTTCAAAATCCTTTGCAACGCGAACTTGCTGAAAAACTGGGCGCATTGTCAAACTGTAATGACTATCACCTTTTTCTTTGCAACTCAGGGGCTGAAGCCAATGAAAATGCCTTAAAACTTGCTTCTTTTCACACTGGGAAAAGCAGAGTGATTGCTTTTAAAAACAGCTTCCATGGCCGTACTTCTGCTGCCGTAGCTACTACAGATAATCCGGCCATCAATGCTCCAATAAACAAACAACAGCAGGTGACATTTCTACCTTTTGAAGATAGGGATGCCCTGGCAGAAGAATTATCAAAAGGTGACGTATGTGCGGTAATACTGGAAACCATTCAGGGAGTTGGCGGACTTGATGAACCCTCTCCTCTTTTCTGCAAGGAAGTAGCCCACTTATGTAAACAAAA
>JABDQK010000278.1 GCA_013042255.1 Flavobacteriaceae bacterium
TCAGCATTCTGCAGGATCATATCAAATTCTCCCGGACTTTCGGGGGCATCTTTCATCTTAACAACTTCTACTTTTTTCTCCAGGAAGTCGACAGAGATATAGGCATCGCGCTGAAAAAATCGGGATTTCCTCATATTCTTCAGGGAAATCCGGCTGGCTGTCAGGTTGGCAACACATCCATTTTCGAATTCGATACGCGCATTGGCAATATCAGGAGAGTTGCTGATCACGGATACCCCACTTGCGTGTATGTCTTTTACTTCAGAAGGGACCACACTTAAAATGGCATCGATGTCATGAATCATTAAATCGAGTACCACGGGCACATCTGTACCTCTGGGGTTGAATTCGGCAAGTCGGTGGGTTTCGATAAACATTGGGTTGTGAATGAGGTCTTTCACGGCTGTAAAAGCAGGATTAAAGCGTTCTACGTGTCCAACCTGTCCTTTTACTCCGTACTGCTTTTCCAGCTCGATAAGGTTCTCAGCCTCTTCAAGAGTCTTGGTTATGGGCTTTTCCAGGAAAACGTGTTTGCCTTTTTCCATGGCTTTTTTAGCACAATCATAATGGGAAAGAGTGGGAGTTACAATATCAACTACTTCTACAGCATCTATCAGGGTATTGATATTGTCGAAATAGGGATATCCGAATTCTTTTTCAACATTTTTACCATTAATGGGATCAGCATCGTAAAACCCGATTAATTCGTATTCTGAAGATTCATTTAACAATCTAAGATGGATCTTGCCCAGATGTCCGGCACCTAACACACCTACTTTCAGCATAGTTCAAAATTTTGTCAAAAATACGGAGATTAATCTTAATCCAACCCAGACTAAAAAGCTGAAATGTGGTAACTTTACAGAGATCAGAAGCACATCCATTAAATCTTAGCTTATTGAAAGATACCTTTAAACATCGAGGCATGCGGAATAAATTGGCAGATTCAGTCGCAGCCAAGGGCATTAAGGATAAAAAAGTCATTGATGCTATTCGCAGTATTCCGAGACATCTGTTTATGGACAGTAGTTTTGAAGACCATGCCTATCAGGATAAGCCCTTTCCCATTGCAGCAGACCAGACCATTTCCCAGCCTTATACGGTGGCTTTTCAAACCGAACTATTAGATGTCCTTCCCGGTCAAAAAGTGCTGGAGATTGGCACAGGAAGTGGGTATCAGACGGCTGTATTGCTGCATCTGAAAACTAAAGTGTACACTATCGAAAGACAGCGTGAACTTTTTAAAAAGACCAATATTTTCTTTAAAAAAATGGGGTATCGCCCTAAAAAAGTTGTGTTTGGAGATGGTTACAAGGGGCTTCCCGAACAAGCTCCATTCGACCGGATTATCGTTACTGCCGGGGCTCCGGAAGTACCAAAGAAATTGCTATCACAACTCAAAATCGGGGGAAAAATGGTGATTCCGGTGGGGGAGGACAACCAGGTAATGATGCGAATCACTCGCAAAACAGAGACGGAATTTGAGCGAGAAGCGTTTGGAAACTTTCGGTTTGTCCCTTTACTGGAGGATAAAAACTAACAAAATGCCTTTGCTTAATTATTAAAACTCTTTTTGATTCTGTCCAGACGGACTTTAGACTCCCTGTCTTTTATGGACTCTCGTTTGTCATACAGTTTTTTTCCTCTTGCCAGGGCGATCTTCATTTTTGCCAGTCCTCTGTTGTTGATAAAAAGGGATAGGGGTATTATGGTCAATCCACTGGCTTTTACCTCTTTGTGTAATTTCTTCAATTCATTTTTATTGAGCAAAAGTTTTCGGGCAGCCTTGGGTTGATGATTGAAATGTGTGGCATGTGAATATTCATCAATCTGCATATTGATCACGAATAATTCCCCAGCTTCATTGAATTCACAAAAGCTCTCTGTAATGGAGGCTTTACCAAGCCGAAGGGATTTGATTTCAGTGCCGGCCAGGACGATACCAGCTATATGTGTCTCGAGTAATTCATACTCGAAACTCGCCTTTTTATTCTTAATATTGATTTTCTTCTGCATGGCAGGACAAAAATAAGAACAATTCCTTCAGTGCGGGGTTCGTTTAATAGAATAATCCCTGTTTCTTTGTATAATGAAAAAATTTAATTTGATCAGAGCAGCTCTCTTGGGAATGTTTATCGTGGTGATCTTTAGCAGGTGCAGGAATACTGATAAATCAGTTGTTGCCCAGGAGATTGTAGACAAGGCTATTCAGGTTGCCGGGGGTGATCTTTACGAGCAAAGCGAATTCACATTCAGATTTCGTGACGTGGAGTATGTGCTTGAAAGAA
>JABDQK010000279.1 GCA_013042255.1 Flavobacteriaceae bacterium
GGGGAATCGTAATGTACGTATTTATACCCCATTTCCCTGAGTGCTTTTGTCCCGAGCATTTCGCGGATAACCAGTTTATTTTCCAATTCCGCGAGGCCTACAAGAACCGGTGGGTGCTTACTGGTTCTCTTTCCCAGACGAGCAATTGTTTTGGACAATTTCTTAATTTTCCGCCGATACCGTTTTGGTGTCCATTTTTTAAATCCTTTTGGGGTAAAATCATCATCCAGCTTGTGGGGATCATTTCGGGTATCGAACAGATTTTCCAGATTGTAGAACGCTATTGTATAAATATCCTGTCTCTTCTTTCCGCGAAATAAGGAATATGCCATAACTCTGTTATATGATCCCTAAAATACAAAATAGCTTCGCAGCGATTGTGTAGCTTTGCACTATATTAAAGAGTATGCTAGAAAAGAAATCCATAGAATATGAAAAAGCTGTTCTCATCGGGGTCATCAACCGGGAACAGAATGAAGAAAAGGTAACAGAGTACCTGGACGAACTCGAATTCCTGACCTACACAGCCGGGGGACAGGTAGAAAAACGTTTTGTTCAGCGGGTAGACACGCCTAATCCCAAAACCTATATTGGGAGTGGGAAAATGCAGGAAGTAGAAGCCTATGTAAAGGAGAACGAGATAGGTTCTGTTATTTTTGATGATGAGTTATCCCCTGTGCAGCAACGAAATATTGAAAAACAACTGCGTTGTAAGATTCTTGACAGAACGGGCCTGATCCTCGACATATTTGCCCAAAGGGCAAAAACGAGTTATGCCAGAACTCAGGTTGAACTCGCACAATACGAATACCTCCTCCCAAGGCTTACGGGGTTATGGACACACCTCGAACGCCAGCGTGGTGGTATCGGGATGCGGGGTCCGGGGGAGACCGAGATCGAGACTGACCGGCGTATTGTACGAGACAGGATCGCCTTGCTAAAGAAGAAACTTACCAAGATAGACCGGCAAATGGAAACCCAGCGCGGTAACCGCGGATCCCTGGTGCGAGTAGCCCTTGTAGGATATACCAATGTGGGTAAATCTACTTTGATGAATGTAATCAGCAAAAGCAATGTCTTCGCCGAAAACAAGCTTTTTGCCACCCTTGACACCACTGTCAGGAAGGTTGTAATAGGAAACTTACCTTTTTTATTGAGCGATACCGTTGGATTCATAAGAAAGCTTCCCACACAGCTGGTGGAGAGTTTTAAAGGTACTCTCGACGAAGTCAGGGAGGCCGACCTGCTCCTTCATGTAGTGGATATATCCCATCCTAATTTTGAAGAACACATCGACTCGGTAAATCAGGTCTTGAGTGAAATCGGTTCGGCAGATAAGGAAACGATCATGGTCTTTAATAAAATTGACCTGTACCAACCAGAGGTAATCGCCGAAGATGATCTAACTACCGAGAAAACGTCCAGGCATATGAGCCTTGAAGAATGGGAGAAAACCTGGATGAAGCGAATGGGGGGTAATGCCTTGTTTATTTCTGCGCTGAATAAAGAAAATCTCGATGAATTTAAGAAAAGGGTATACCGGGCGGTGAGGGATATTCATGTCACCAGATTTCCGTATAACAACTTTTTATATCCCGAAAATCTGGATGCGTATTAGGAAAAGGGTGCATTTCACCGAGGATTTTTACCCTTGGTATTTTTCACAACAAATCCGCCTAGGTTGACAACACCAATTTGGTCTTCCGGGGTACCCTCTATACATTTACAATGTAGTTAAGTGTAAGTGTTTATCCCCAAATCCTACCTTGAACTATCTACTTTAGTGTTCATTTCCCCAAATCAACACCAAGTATTATGTTTTGAACATTTAATACAAAGTATTGAATGTAGAATCAGAAAAAATCCCGGCTTTTTGCCGGGATTTTTTTTATGGTTGATAAGAGCCGGAGGCTCTGCCGTTATCTATTACTTTTCTTTTTATAAAGGGGTACTGAAGAACAAGCCTCTCCGTACATAATACTTTTGGCCACCTGTTGTAGTTTATTCGCTGCCCAGATATAGGCGTTTGCGGGAACTGGCTTGTTAGAACATCCTTTTATAATTACAGGTTTATCGGTGAAGTCGGTAACATCAAGATCATCGATTGCAGTTTTGTAAAGAACCGTTTCAAGCAGCTGAAGGTCGCCCTGGACAATTTGAGCGGCAAAAGGCTGGAGTTTGGTTGTCACCAGCATAAATGCCCATCCGGGTACAATAGCATCTGTAGAACAATACAATGCCACATGGGCATCTTTATATTTCTCCCAGGGATGTTCAGCTACATGCGCCCTGAATTCCTTCTCCCTGAGAATCAGTCCTTCAAAGAGCCACGGACTGATATCGAGGGTCATCCGCTTTCCATCCGGATAGTACTTTTCCAGATCAAAAGTGACCAACGGGCTCGAACTAACTCTGTTTACAATTTCTTCAGACATCGGGGTAAAATATCAGACAGGATCTAAAGGAGACCCAATTCCAATTTCGCTTCCTCGCTCATTAATTCCTGACTCCAGGGTGGGTCGAACGTAATTTCGACCTCCGCATCTTTTACGACATCGAGCGATTTTACCTTTTCTTCAACTTCAACGGGGAGTGTCTCCGCCACCGGACAGTTGGGGGATGTAAGGGTCATGAGGATTTTTACCTCCTTGTCTTCATTGACAAAAACGTCGTAGATCAGACCCAGTTCATATATGTCCACCGGAATTTCCGGATCGTATATGGTTTTCAGAACCCTGACGATTTTTTCTCCCAATTCCTGGGTATCTATGACTGTTTCACTCATTTTGCTTTTAATTTAATTGTGTTTGATAAGCCACGGCATATAGTTTCAATTGCTTGATCATACTCACAAGGCCGTTGGCCCTGGTTGGAGATAAATGTTCTTTCAATCCTATCTCGTCGATGAACTCTGTATCAGCATCGATTATATCCTGGGGTTTCTGGTGGCTGAAGGCCCTTATCAGAATTGCAATAATTCCCTTTGTGATAATGGCATCGCTGTCAGCTGTAAATACCAACTTATCATTTTCCAGTTCTGCATGCACCCATACCTTGCTCTGACAACCTTTTATGATATGGTCTTCCGTTTTGTATTCTTCCTTGATAAGAGGGAGGGATTTTCCCAGTTCGATCATGTATTCATAGCGCTGCATCCAATCGTCGAACATCGAAAATTCATCCACAATCTCATTTTGTATTTCCTTTATGCTCATGCTCTTTCTTTTGTCGCAAAAATACGATAAGTATTACTGTCATTCAATGGATTCACCTTCTTTGTAGCCGTAGTTCGGGATAAGGTATAGCCACCAGGTTTGTCCTGAGGTAGACTATAAAGTTTACTGCAACATCCCTTTTGCCTTCAGAAGGCATTGAACAAACTGATCTATTTCTTCCTTTGTGTTGTAGAAACTAAAGCTGGCCCTGATCGTCCCGGGAATCTGGAAGTAGTCCATTACAGGTTGCGCACAATGGTGGCCTGTACGCACGGCGACTCCCATCTTATCGAGTAAAGTGCCGATATCGTAAGGGTGTATCCCTTTTATATTAAAGGAAATTACGGCTGTTTTATCAGTGGCGGTTCCGTAGATCTCCAAACCATCGATTTTTAAAAGACTCTCGGTCGCATAAACAAGCAGTTCGTGTTCGTATTGCTCAATGGCTTCCAATCCGATCCCGGTGAGGTAATCAAGCGCAGTCCCAAAAGCAATCCCTCCACAAATATTTGGTGTGCCGGCCTCAAACTTATAGGGCAGGTCGGCATAGGTAGTTTTTTCAAAAGTTACCTCTGCAATCATTTCCCCTCCCCCCTGATATGGCGGTAATTTGGAAAGCCATTCCTCCTTCCCATACAGCATAC
>JABDQK010000281.1 GCA_013042255.1 Flavobacteriaceae bacterium
CCTATTAAAAGTACTTTTTTGTACTTCCCTGATTCTATATAGCGAGCTGCCGTAGACATTCCAAAAAGGAAATTAGAACAGGCTGCCTGTATATCGTATGCAAAGGCATTTACTGCCCCTATTTTGGTTGCCACAAATACTGCTGTGGATGCAACTGGAAGATCGGGAGTGGCCGTCCCCAACAGAACCAGGTCGATCTCAGCCGGATCGATATTGGATTTCGCTATCAGGTCCTCAGCGGCTTTTATAGCCATATAGGAAGTGCCTTTGTCTTTATCCTTAAGAATCCTGCGTTCTTTTATTCCTGTACGGGTGGTGATCCATTCATCTGTGGTTTCCACCATGGTTTCCAGGATCTTATTGGTTAACCTGTAGTCTGGCACAAAGGCCCCCACAGCTGTAATCGCCGCTGTAATTTTGGTCATGCGAACAAGAGTTTTTTATACGGAAACCTTCAAAAATGCTCCAAAAGTGTTGAAAAATAATGATTTTTTATGACTTTTAGCCTAAAATGCTGCTTTTTCAGTCTATGGCAAAAGTCCATAAAAAAACTCCCATTGTGGCTAATGGGAGTCTTAGATATCATATACAAACTTAGGCCGATTCTTCCGCTTTGTCAATAAGCACCTGTCCACGATAGTATAATTTGCCTTCGTGCCAGTGAGCCCTATGGTACAAATGTACTTCCCCGGTTGTTGGGTCTTTTGCAAGGGTTGGAGCTACAGCCTTATAATGTGTTCTTCTTTTGTCTCTTCTGGTTCTGGAAATCTTCCTTTTAGGATGTGCCATCGTGACTTTTATTTATCCGTTAGTAAATTTTTTAAAGCATCCCATCGGGGATCCGTATTGTTGTCGTTGTTATTTGATTCTTTTGGCTGCAGTTCTTCGAGCTTCTTTAAAGCTTCCGACTTCAGCGTTCCGTCTTCCACCCCGGGGTGAATTCGTTTTTGTGGAACAGCAAGTACAAGCATCTCGTAAATATACTGCGCAATGTTAATCTGATGTTCCCCATGAGGAATAACCAGGATCTCATCATCCTCATCATTGTAAACTTCTCCGAACTTTACAACAAGCGGTAAAGATCCCGAAACTTCCTGATCAAAGGGTTCATTGGTAAGGTCGCAGGCAACATTCACCGTGCCTTGAGCTTCCATTTCCAGTTCCATTACTGTACTCGTTTTGTTAAAATGAACCTTTATCGAAATATCGGCTTCATTAAACTCATAGTACTCAAAAGATTCAAAGAACGAATTATTTATTTGATACTCAAACGAGTGTGCCCCTTCTTTTAATCCTGAAAAAGGAATTGTAAATTCCTTATGCGTCGTCATTGTCTACAATCGTTTAAGGCGTGCAAAGATAAATTATTTTTGCCAATTGCAAATCAATTTGTCAATTATTTAGGCCTCTTCCCGTGAAGAAGTTGCCAAATACCGGGCAATCTCTAAGAAGCTCTTGCATTTTGCTTCCTTAATGGATTTTTTGAAATCTCTTCGTAGTCCCTTCGGTTCCTGTAAATCTTTATCCCCATGAATACTGCTTCCTTGAAGGAACCTGCATCTGCCTGGCCCTTGCCTGCAATTTCATAAGCGGTGCCGTGATCCGGGGAAGTCCTTACCCGGTTCAATCCCGCAGTAAAGTTCACCCCCCGACCAAAGGACAGGGTCTTAAATGGAATTAGTCCCTGGTCATGGTATGCTGCCAGGATGGCATCAAATTGCTTATATACATCAGAACCAAAAAAACTATCGGCAGCATAAGGACCGAAAATCAATTTTCCGTTATCGACCATTTCTTTGATGACGGGTCTCAAAACCTCATCATCTTCCTTCCCAATTACTCCATCGTCTCCACTATGAGGATTGATTCCCAGCATGGCAATCTTTGGTTTCCTTATCGAAAAATCCATTTTCAGGCTTTTCTCTATGATATCGATCTTATTTCTGATCAGCTTGGAAGTAATATTCGCAGCCACATCCTTTACTGCTACATGGTCTGTGAGAAGCCCTACTTTCAGGGAGTCCGTGACCATGAACATCAAACTTTCGCCACCGAGTTCACGGGCCAGATAGTCGGTATGGCCGGGGAAATTGAAGTCCTCGGCCTGAATATTTTTTTTGTTAATCGGAGCCGTTACCAAAATGTCAATTTCACTATTCTGAAGCGCTTTTACCGCAGCTTTTAAAGAGCGGATCGCATATTTTCCTGCCTCTTCTGTAGCCTTTCCGTATTCAATGGAAGGAGTTTCCTTCCAGACATTTACAACATTGATCTTCCCTGCTATAGCCTGAGACGCTCGCTCCACACCATGAAAAGTAATCTTAATTCCCAGGTCGTTTTTCTGCTGACTAATTGTTTTATTGGAAGCAAAAATAACCGGAGTGCACAACTCCAGCATTCTGCTGTCCTCAAAAGTCTTCAGAATCACTTCACAGCCAATGCCATTGAGGTCTCCCACAGAGATCCCTACCGTAATATTTGCACTTTCCTTCTTCATATATCTGGTCTTTACCTTACCTTTGACTCTCGAAATTACCGCTGCCGGCATTTCGATTTATTTAGTTCAAAAATAAGGTATAAAGACCTTCCCGGCAGCTAAAAAACCTCTTTTTTAAATCCCCTGAAATGTTTACAGGAATAATAGAAACCCTTGGTAAGGTCACACAACTAAAACAGGAAGGAAGCAATCTGCACATTACGATCTCTTCCCAACTGGCATCAGAACTCAAGATTGATCAGAGCGTATCTCATAATGGTGTTTGTCTTACCGTAGTAGGAGTTGAAGAAGATGAATATCAGGTTACAGCTATCGAGGAAACTCTGCTAAAATCAAACCTGGGTGATCTCAAAACCGGCGACCTTGTAAACCTTGAACGCGCAATGATTCTGGGCACCCGACTCGATGGCCACATCGTCCAGGGCCATGTAGATACCACCGGGACATGTACGAAAATTGAACAAAAAGATGGGAGTTGGTACTTTACCTTCAGCTACCTGGCCAAGGCAGATCAAGTTACCATAGAAAAGGGTTCCATCACTGTGGATGGAGTTAGTCTTACCGTGGTTGATTCTGAAAAAGACAGCTTTAGTGTTGCCATTATTCCGTATACCTATGAGAATACCCGGTTTAAACAATACAAAACCGGCAGCAGGGTGAATCTGGAATTTGATGTCATCGGGAAATACGTTGCCCGACTCCTGAAAAACCAATGAATTAAATTAGACGCTCCCTAATTTTCAAAGAAACTAATGGAAGACCCTATCCAAGTGTCTTCAGTTAGATGAGAAACATTGATCATAGGGCCTTTCCCCATCCTTGTGAGGTTGATCACCGGTTTTAATTTTCCCTCCGCCTCATTCCAGATATAGAGGATGCGCAATTCTACCTTTGCGCTTTTGTCGGTTTTGGTTTTAATCAACGGAGCATAGGTGACCTTTTTCTGCAGCATATAGTTTTTCCGGTCTTGTATAGAATTGAGTAATTCCCATGTTGGCTCGAGGTTCACACCTTTTCCAGCAAAAGAGAAAAGGGGTTTGAGAACGTATTGCGCCAGGTCTATGTCCTTTGGGATCTCATCGAGGTAATATGAATCAGGGACGCTTTCATGGGAGAGCATAGGCATGATACATTTGGAGATCATAAAAAACCAGTCGGGGTTGGTAATCCAGGTCACATCGAGATCGTCAAAGATGTTGAAGTTGGTCTTCAGGTCTTTAAACTGATACAAGTCATCAAATATCACACGATTGTATATGCGATGTATCCTGATTTTCCGACCCTCCTTTTCGTAATACAGCTTATTTCCTTCTTTGATCACCCTTGTCATGCATACAACGTCAATCCCCAGAGCCTGATGGGTTGCAGAGAAATCGATCCGTGTTTTTTGTTTTTCGGGATATATCTCCATCAAAATGACATTTTCCGGATCCTCGTCTCCCAGGATCACTTCTTTGAGGGCATTGAAATAAGTCTCTTCTGTATGACCTCCTAAAAAATAATGAAAACCGTTTTCAGGAAGGCTGGGATAGCACTTTTGATACGCTTTGGCGAGAAAGGGCTGATAACAAAACAGGGAAGGAAATGCCTGTAATTCTATGAGTTGTGGACTCAGATTTCCATGTTCATCTTCGCAAATCCCAAAATCGATCCCCAGGAAATGCGGATTGCCCACCGGGGTAGGAGAATGCAAGTGTTTAGGCATAAAGCGCTGTCTGACAGCTTCGAATTCCAGGTCATCCAATTGTTCCAGGATGGCATTGCAGGCGGCATGCACTTTTTCTCTCATGTCCCGGTCTATAAAGACAGGGGTTTCTGAAATACGGAAAGGACATGGCTCCCCAAAAGTCTCTAAAACCTCCTTTTGAAGCCTTTCGTAATGGGCCTCGTTAAACCCGGCGTTAAAAGCCTCTCTAATTTTCGGTATCATACAGAGACAGGGGTTTGATGGTCAATGGCATCTGCTGCCTGCTGAAGAAATTTAGGAATAATCGTCCTGTTTGTCCTCAGGATTTTATCATCGTCATCGAGGTGGGTCATCATATCCAGATATTTCTTTTTCCCGTGGTGTTTGATTATATGTGCACGCTTATCGGCCCTCTTAAAATAGCGCATCATTCCTTCCGAATCTGCCTCGGGATGGAATTGAACCCCAACGATCTCTTTTGAAAATCGTATCGCCATGATAGCCCGTTCCAAAGGAACATGTGGTCTTTTCTTTTCCTTGCACAGAACACTGCACCCCAGACTTTTAAGTCGTTTCTTTTTAGGTTTAACAACCTGGTAATCTCTCGAATCTACAGCATAGAAGGGGTTTTGCAGACCTTCTAGTAAATACTCCTGCCTCCCTTTTTTTGTTTTATGAACGGGCATAATACCAAATGCCGTGGATTTTCTTTTGGTCACTTTTGCCAATTTCCAATGACCAATTGCCACCTGAAAAGAGTGGCAGATCAGGAATAAATATTTCTTGCGTTCCTCAAGCAGGTTGTGATCATAGATGGCATCGAGAAACCGATAGAATTTTTTTTCCCACTTCTCTCCTTTTGGCTTGGGAGAATCTGGTCCTCCGGAGGCGATAAAGATGTCAAAATCTTCAATTTCCGGTAGTTCGTGATGTACGCGAACATCAAAGATCTGGTAATCCCCATGAATATCATCGCGATTTAAAAACTGTTCTACCAGCATTTTAATACAGCGCATCCCTTCGTTGGGCTGCCCCGCATTCATATCGAGGATGGCTATCTTATATGTTGAATGCATGAATTTCTAATTTTCTCTCCCTGTAGGATGAATATTGATAAGTGATATTGTGATCTTCTTGAATTAAAGGCCTTTTGCCGTTTCTCCCACAATGTATTTTACAACTTCTTTGAGGTCGTTGGTTTCGTTAAACACTTTCAGTTGCCGGTCTGCCCCCGATCCTTGTTCCAGCATCTGATAAACATAGTTTACTTCAGTCCTGCAACCCAGTTCATCGACAACATCCTCTACAAAATCGAGTAGCTCAGTGATCAAAGTCTTAAACGGAACTTCTTCTTCCTTTCCAAAATCGATAAGCTTGGCCTCTATACCCCATCGGGCCGCACGCCATTTATTTTCATTGATCAATACGCGCCTGTAGGATCTGAAGCTCTGGTTCTTTTGGTGCAGTTTATGCAATTTAGCAATGATACATTGCATCAATGCAGCTAAACAGGTTACTTCATCCACAGTCATAACCATATCACAAACCCTGAACTCCACAGTAGGGTAAAAGGGGTGTAACCTGATATCCCACCATATCTTTTTTCCGTTGTCTATACAATTGGTCTTAACCAGCACATCGACAAATTTGTCATATTCAGCCACACTGGCAAAGTAGGGAGGAATGCCTGTTCTCGGGAACTTGTCGAAAATCTTGGAACGAAACGACTTAAAACCGGTATCCCTGCCTTCCCAGAAAGGGGAGTTAGTAGAAAGAGCATAAAGGTGTGGCAGGAAATATCGCGCCACATTCATGATCTGCAGTCCCTCCTCCCTGTTAGGGATCCCAACGTGAACATGCATACCAAAAATAAGGTTGGATCTGGCCACGTCTTTCATTTCCGCGATCAATTCATCGTATCGCGGATTAGGCGTAATGTGTTGTTCACTCCACATTGAAAAAGGATGAGTTCCAGCAGCTGCCACTTTTAATCCCTCTTTGTCGGCAAGTTCAATCACCTGTTGTCTGAGATATGAAACCTCCTCCCTTGCCTGTGTGATATTCTCACAGACATTGGTCCCCATTTCAATAACGGATTGATGCATCTCTTCCTTGATGCGTTCTTTAAGTAGTACTTTTCCGCCCTCCAGGATCTTTGACATATGCGACCTCAGCGTATAAGTTTCGCTATCTAAAATCTGGAATTCTTCTTC
>JABDQK010000284.1 GCA_013042255.1 Flavobacteriaceae bacterium
GATTAAAAGAAGCTATTTCTCTGTCGGCAGAACAATTACTGAGTCTTCACAATGAGTACGGTATCTGGCTGGGCGAACAAGCCAGACGATTTGCAGAGGAAGAAAACCTGGAAGTCGATTTTCTTTCTAGTCATGGACATACGGTTCATCATCAGCCTGAAAAGGGACTTACTTTTCAGGTAGGTTCAGGACAGCATTTAGCCAATGCAAGTGGCATGAAGACGATATGCGATTTTAGGACCAATGATGTGGCTCTCGGGGGACAAGGTGCCCCTCTGGTTCCAATAGGAGATCATTTCCTTTTCGGCTCTTACGATTTTTGCCTGAACCTGGGCGGTATCTGCAATATATCCTTTGCTCAGGATGAGGAACGAATTGCTTATGATATAGGAGTGGCCAATATGTTGCTCAACCATATTACCGCTAAAGAAGGACTGGCCTATGACAAAGGGGGAATGCTGGCCCGTAAGGGTAAGTTGATACCATCACTTCTTAAATCGCTCAATAATCTCAGTTACTATGCACAACCTTTTCCTAAATCAACAGGATATGAATGGTTTTCAAAAGAGGTTGCGCCCATTGTAGATGGCGTAAAAGAACCTATGGAATCACTTTTGTATACCTGTGTTCACCACATTGCTGAACAAATCGCCAGAGCAATAGACAAAATTCCGACTGAAGGGGATAAATCCCTCTTGATCACCGGAGGAGGAGGTTTTAATTCATTTTTAATGGAGGTATTGCAGGAAAAATTAGGGAACGATGTAACCATTCAGATTCCATCAGACCAACTGATCGAGTTTAAAGAAGCTCTGGTTTTTGCTTTTATGGGGGTACTCAGGCTTGAACAGGAGATCAATGTATTGCATTCCGTAACCGGAGCGAGCCGTGATTCCTCTTCAGGAGTACTCTATTTACCTGCTTAAATGCTAGATGTCAATACAGGTATTTTACAAGGGTATATTACCGTGTTTTTTAGGCGGCATAGAAACGTCTTTTTTCTCAAGCATACTATAGGTTTTGATAAGCTTTCTCCTGGTTTCCCTCGGGGGTATTACTTCATCGATAAACCCTCGGCTGGCTGCCCTAAAGGGATTGGCAAATTTCTCAGCATACTCGGCTTCCCTTTCTGCGAGTTTTTTTTCGGGATCATCTGAAGCCTTGATTTCTCTCCTGAAGATGATTTCACTGGCACCTTTAGCTCCCATTACGGCAATCTCAGCAGAAGGCCAGGCGTAATTGAAATCGGCCCCGATATGCTTGGAATTCATCACGTCATAGGCACCCCCATAGGCTTTACGGGTAATGACAGTCACCTTAGGCACAGTGGCTTCGCTCAGGGCATATAGCAGTTTCGCTCCGTGTACTATAATCCCATTCCACTCCTGGTCTGTACCTGGAAGAAAGCCGGGCACATCTACAAGGACCAGCAACGGAATATTAAAACTATCGCAAAAACGGGTAAATCTGGCCGCTTTCCTAGAACTGTTCACATCGAGTACTCCTGCCAGAAACATTGGCTGATTTGCAACAATGCCTATACTCTTTCCGCCAAGGCGGGCAAATCCCACAATTATATTCTCAGCAAAATCTTTATGTATTTCGTAAAAACTGTCTTCGTCAATAATTCCCTTTATGACATCATGCATATCATAAGGCTTGTTAGGATTATCCGGAATGAGTCCTTCCAGAATGTCCCGCATTTCATCTTTTAATTCGAAAGGCAGGTCTCTGGCTTTTTCTTTGTGACTCTGAGGAAGATAGCTCAGTAGATGCTTTACGTCTTCAAGACATTCCACATCATTGGAAGAGGTCTTATGGGCGACACCAGATTTGAAAGCGTGAGCACTGGCTCCACCGAGTTCTTCTGCTGTCACTTCTTCATTGGTCACTGTTTTAACCACATTCGGGCCGGTGACGAACATATAGCTCGTCTCTTCCACCATCAGGGTAAAGTCGGTAATCGCCGGTGAATAAACCGCACCCCCGGCACAGGGACCCATGATTGCTGAAAGCTGAGGAATAACACCTGACGCTTTCACATTGCGATAAAATATATCTGC
>JABDQK010000289.1 GCA_013042255.1 Flavobacteriaceae bacterium
TTCGTAATCAGGAACATCATCCGCACTCAGCCCCCTGAACATGGCACATTCTCCTATCCCAACCCTTTCACCATCCCGGAGGATAAGAAACCATGTTTCTTTATGTGTCAGGACTCCTCTTGAAGTGCCGCCGGGCTTTTTAAAATTGAGCAGATGTCTTTTGATGGTAGCTTTCATATGAAGATGGTGCAAATTTAGCTATATTTTGACTCTTAAAACAGATGATGAAAAGTATATCCAACAAGGTCATATGGATCACCGGTGCCTCCTCGGGTATTGGAGAGTCACTTGCATACGCCTTAAGTGAAATGGGGAATACACTCCTGCTCTCGGCCCGGGATGAAAAAAACCTGTTCAGGGTCAGGAATAAGTGTGCCGATCCGACCAACGTATTCCTGCTTCCCCTGGACCTGAAGGAGACGGACCAGATGCAAGAGAAGGTCTCTAAAGCTCTGGAGTTTACAGGTGATATCGATATCCTGATCAACAATGCCGGGATCAGCCAGCGATCTCTGATCGCCGATACTGAGTTTGAGGTTTACAAAGAGCTCATGGAAGTCAACTATTTCGGCACCCTTGCCCTTACCATGGCGCTATTACCACATTTTATCTCCCGTAAGAAAGGCCATTTTGTGACAGTTACCAGTTTAATGGGCCGTTTTGGTTCGCCAATGCGCTCTGGATACTGCGGAGCCAAGCACGCCCTGCATGGTTTTTTTGATGTCCTGAGGATGGAACACGAAAAGGACAGAATTCAGGTTACCTTAGTTTGCCCGGGATTTGTTCGGACTCAGATCGCTTATAATGCACTAACCGCTAAAGGTAATCCGCAGGGAGTCAATGATCATGCAACCTCAAAAGGGATGCCGGCCGAAGTATTCGCTAAAAAAATGATCCATGCCGTGGCAAAAGGCAAATACGAAGTGTATATTGGTGGAAAAGAGGTCGTAGGGGTATATTTAAAACGTTTCCTCCCTTCAGTTCTACATAAAGTTGTATTGCGAAGTGAAGTAGTATGATCAAATGCGGAGCGATTCCCCAATACCGAGCAGATGTAATTCCTTCCCTGCTTTTTTGAATGTCTCTTTGGCCAGCTTATGATCGATTTCAATGTAGCCAAAAGTGTCGTAGTGATAGCCCATGACATTGTCACATTCGACAAAATCTGATGCATGAACTGCATCTTCAACGCCCATAGTAAAATTGTCTCCAATCGGAAGAATGGCGAGGTCTAGTGTAAACTGTTTCGGGATGAGTTTCATGTCCATGGTCAGTGCTGTATCACCTGCGATATAGATGGTTTTGCCTGCAGCCCTTAAAACAAAACCCCCGGGTTGCCCGCCATAGGTACCGTCTGCGAAGGAAGAGGTATGTACTGCCTGGACATATTTCAGCTTCCCAAAAGGAAATGACCAACTGCCCCCGTGGTTCATAGGGTGGACCTCAAATCCTTTCTCCTGGAAGTACATGGCAATTTCATAATTGCTGATGATCTTGCAATTTGTGCCACTTGTAATTTCCTCCACGTCGAGTACATGGTCCTGATGGGCATGTGTTATGAGTATAAAATCGGGTTTGAGGTCTTTTAATTTAATAGCGTCTTTTACCATGGGATTCCCGCTGATAAAAGGGTCGACTAAAAGAGTATGCTTGTCAAGTTTCAATGAGAGGGAGGCATGTCCCAGGAAGGTAATTTCCATAAAGATCAAATTTTGACTCTAATTTATTTAAAATTGAACCAAAATCGAACTCCTTCTGTAGTTTTATCAATGTTTAATGTAGACTGTAACTGATTCACGAGGCGGTTCATGAGGCGTATCCCCATAGAGGAATTGGTACGCTCGTCAGTATCATCGGGAAGGCCTATACCGTTATCGGTATATTCAAAAAAGCCCTGATCCCCGTTTTTACGTAAGTGAATGTAAATCTTCCCATTGTTTTTATCTTCAGGAAAGGCGTATTTAAATGAGTTTGAAACCAATTCGTTCAGGATCAGACCAAATGGGATTGCTCTGTCAATGTCGAGTTCAACACCCTCGGCATCTATTGTAATATTGATGTTGTGTCCGCCTTTTTTAAAGACTGATTGCACACTGTTCACCAGGCTTTCGATATAGCCCTGCATTTCAATTACCGACAGATCGTCGTTCTGATAGAGTTTTTGATGTATAAGCGCCATGGCCTTCACCCTACTCTTCCCTTCTTCAAGAGCCTCAATGGCAGCCTTGCTGCGGGTATTTTTTGTCTGAAGGCTCAGGAGGGAGGAAACCATCTGCAGGTTATTTTTTACCCGGTGGTGAATTTCTTTCAGCAGGGAATCTTTTTCAACAAGTGCATTCTCAATGATGTGCTTTTGCTCTGCTATAAGGCGTTGGTTCTTAATACTCTTCAGGTAGGCAAATACCAGTCCGGCAAAACCAAGTAGCGTAAAAATAAGGGAGATAAAGACCAGGTTGGTCCTTTCGTCCATTGCGGCCATGTCGCTTCTTGTTTGCTCCATCTCGAGCTTCTGAAGGTTGATCATCCTTCTCGAGTCTTCCAGATTTTCCTCTGAGATTATGGCAGCGATCTGTTGTCTCTTAATAGACGATTCATTTACTTCGAGGGAATCCCTGATCCGAACATTTTTTTTCAGATACAAGGCCTGATTTTCAAAATCTCCTGTGCGGTCATAGTAAGCTGCAAATAAGCGATTCTTCTTGATGATCTGACTGGTTTTTGTTAATTCCAGTTCAATATCAAGATAATCCTTAGCGATCTTCAAACGATCCATCCTCAGGTGGCATTCTGCGAGGGCCAGTACATTTTCATTTACTTCTGATGATGTACGTCCTATATTATTCTCTTCAATAGTGGATATACTGGTTTCCAGATAAGGGATAGCTTTATCAAATTGCCCCATCTGCACATAACATTTTCCAATGTTCCCGTCGATAATACCTTTTAGCAGATTTCCATTGATAATCTCGCTCTCGGTCTTTACAGAACTCATGTCATTGAGATACACTTCGATATATCCTTTTGCTTTGGAGAAATTCGTAAGGGCAGTGGAAGTTGTTTTATCAAGCAGCAGGAAATTCCCAATTGAGTTATGATAATTGGCCAGGCCGTAATAATCGTTCTCCTCAATCGTATTCTTGTTTTCCATGATATAATCCTTCATGGCCTGTCTGTGAAGACCCAGATTGGAATAGATATCATAGAAGGAAATATTGTTCTTTAAACCCAATTCCCGTTTTTGCTTCCTGATCTCTACCTGCTTGTCATATAGTTCAAGGCGGGAGTAGTTCGCATCTAAAAGGTTAAGCAACAATTCTTTGGTAGGCTGGTCTAACTTGTGTTTTTCGCTGTAGATTCTGGTTGCCACAGAAACACTCCTGTCGTAATCCCCTAAATCAAAATAGATCTGAGATTGGATGAGTTTATATTTTTTTATAGCTAGAGAATCACCCCCACTTTCCGCGTTTTTAATATATCGTTCTACCGCGTCGAGCCAGTCATAGGCCGAGTGGGTGCTATACCTGTTTACAGTATCAAAGAAATAGCTAAAGCGATCGGAAACAGACTCCGCATTTTGAAATTTGAGCAATGCATCATTCTCTAATGGGTCTAAGTCCTGGGAAAATCCGGAAAAAGACGCAATAGCGAAGTAAAAAGATAAAATGATGCCAAGCTTTTTTGCCATAACACGCTTAGTGCATTGAAGTGATTTTGTTAATAAATGCCTGAGGTATCACCTCTTAAATTTCGACCCTCAAACTTACCATAATTAAACGGGCAGGATTAATTTTTGTTGTAAACCGAGGCCTTTGTGTTGTTATTTCTCTTTCCTGATAAAACTGTGCATTTTTTATCCTAGCCATCCTTATAGAAATTAAGATGGAAGAGTTCACATTGGCACTCAATTATCTTTAATATAAAAAGACCATACATATTTGCATAGCCCTGGTATAATTTGAGTAAAAAAGGTAAGATTTGGGATGTTCAGAGAACACTTTAAAAATAGGCTGATACTGCCTGAGATTTCACGAATTGTTGTGAACCTCCCTCAATATGTTGTGAAATGCAGATTTTTGTATGTTAACTTCTGATTCTGCCATGTTTTACTTTTTCAATTACGCGAATAATACATACGCTTATACAATAAAAAAAGGGCCGGCCATAAATGGCACAACCCTTTTTAACGAGAACACTATATGAAAATGAAAAAAGTTAATATCTAATTCGAAAACTAAGATATCCAGTCTCTATCGAGAATAAAAAGTAATGTTGTCAAAACACGGAAAGTTGTGGTGAATACTCTCATTCACCTAAAACCGGGTAATTCGGAATATAATAAAGGAGGATACTCCTTAGGAATTCATGGCGGAAATAATGAATTCCTTAAAATCCTTTGATATGGGTATCAAGGTATTGTTGATCATGATATCCTTCGAATTGATGGCATCGATATGATCGACATTTACGATATAGGATTTGTGGGCTCTGTAAAATTTATTTTTTGGCAATTTCTCAAGGTAGTCCTTTAGAGGTGACCTTACCAAAAACTTTTTATCTACCGTATTCACTTCGAGGTATACATTGTCGGCCTTGATAAAACGTATATCTTCAAATTGGATTCGATAATACAGGTGTTGTTTTTTAACGAAGATGGAATCTTTTAAAACCGAATTTGAAACTACTTTTTCACTGGTATCCTGGGTTGGAGAACCTTCTTTAGATTTCTCTGAATAATCAAAATTAGAGAGTGCAATTTCAATGGAGGTATACAGATCTTGTTGCTCGAAAGGCTTTACCAGGTAACCGTTTGGTTTAACTGTTTTTGCGTTTTCTACCGTAGCCCTGTCAGAATTGGAGGTTACAAAAATGAAGGGGATATTGTATTTTTCACGGATGTGT
The DNA here is from genome assembly GCA_013042255.1 of Flavobacteriaceae bacterium. GTDB lineage: Bacteria > Bacteroidota > Bacteroidia > Flavobacteriales > Flavobacteriaceae > Muriicola. The sequence goes on from JABDQK010000289.1 coordinate 4,900, forward strand.
TTTCCAAGATCGATACCTGTCTTATCGGAAGCGAGGATGATATCGATAAGTACAAGGTCTACATGATTGTTTTTCAGGACCTCTTCAGCCTGCTCATAAACAATTACGTTATCGACGATTTCGTAGCCTATTTCTTCCAGCATAGACTGCATATCGTCTGCAATGATCACATTATCTTCTACAATAAGGATCTTTATAGGTTGTTCCAAAATGTATGGGGTTTATGAAGGTTATGGTATTCAAATTTACAAAAAAATATTAAACCCTAGATAAAACATTAATGCCATGAAAAAGGTACTTAACGCTACTTTCTTAAGTTCAGGATCGAAATCTGCAGCTGAATTGATCCTCTTCACTTTCACGGCATGAAGGCCCAGGGGTATGAATACGATCAGGCAAAAATACTGGTAGGCCGCTGCTTCTGCAGCCCGCAGATACAATAACATACACAGCAGAGAAATAAGTAATAAGAAGAAGTGGTATAGCTTGGCCCTGCTAACGCCCAGTTTTACTACCAGTGTGTTTT
>JABDQK010000048.1 GCA_013042255.1 Flavobacteriaceae bacterium
AGACATTAGCAGGGCAAAAGAGATCCTGGGCTGGGAGCCCAAAGTAGAACGGGCAGAAGGACTGAAAAAGGTCTATGAATATTTTAGCTCCCTTTCTCCGGATGAACTCAAAAGAAAGGAACATCGCGATTTTTCAGGGATATCTTAGATGTTTCTTTTTCATAGCCTATTTTTGTCCAAACCATCTTTGAAATGAATATTCTTATACTGGGCGCGGGAGGTAGAGAACACACTCTTGCCTGGAAACTAAATCAAAGTCCAAAACTTTCTCAACTATTTGTAGCCCCGGGCAACGCGGGTACGGCGAAAATTGCCACTAACCTATCTTTAAATATCAATGATTTTCAGGCGGTAAAGGATGTTGTAATATCCCATAGTATTAATATGGTTGTTGTTGGGCCCGAAGATCCCCTGGTAAAGGGGATTCACGATTTTTTCCTGTCAGATAACGACTTGAAGAATATCCCAGTTATTGGACCTGAAAAAAAAGCGGCCACCCTGGAAGGGAGTAAGGAATTTGCTAAGCAATTTATGATGCGACACAAAATCCCAACAGCTTCATACCAGAGTTTTACTGCAGAAATGCTGCAGGAAGGATTTAACTTTCTAGGTACCCTGAAACCTCCGTATGTCCTTAAAGCTGACGGCCTTGCCGCCGGGAAGGGTGTTGTGATCCTCAATGATCTGGATGAAGCAAGAGCAGAATTATCCCGTATGCTGCTGGATTCAAAATTTGGTGAAGCAAGCACAACAGTTGTGATCGAAGAATTCCTTTCGGGAATTGAACTGAGTTGTTTTGTCCTTACCGATGGAATTAATTTCAAAATCCTGCCCACCGCAAAGGACTACAAAAGAATAGGAGAAGGTGATACCGGCCTCAATACCGGGGGCATGGGAGCTATCTCACCGGTACCCTTTGCAGAAGGCGACTTTATGGAAAAAGTAAAGGAGCGGATAATTTTACCAACAATAAATGGACTGCAAAAAGACAAGATCCGCTATAAGGGATTTATTTTTATCGGACTTATCAAAGTAGGGGAAGATCCATTTGTGATAGAATACAACGTTCGTCTTGGCGATCCCGAAACTGAAGTAATCCTTCCAAGGATTAAAAATGACCTGGTTGAGGTATTCGAAGCCATTGCCCATGGGGAATTAAACAAGATTGACCTGAAGGTCGATAGGCGTAGTGCCGTCACTGTAATGACCGTTTCAGGTGGTTATCCGGGGGCTTATACCAAAGGAAAAGAAATCAGTGGCCTGGAGAAAATTGAGGATTCTCTCGTCTTTCATGCAGGGACAACCATATCCAATGGCAAGGTCGTTACAAATGGTGGGCGGGTGTTAGCACTTACTTCCTTCGGAGATGACTTTAGAAAAGCCCTGGATAAGTCGTACCAAAACGTACAAAAAATAGATTTTGAAGGGATGTATTACCGCAATGATCTGGGATTTGATCTATAGGTAAGAATGTGAGGTGATAGTCTTATCCTCCTCCTGATTATCATTGAACTTCTTCAACTGCATCAGCCAGTAAACCATTGCTATTGTGCCTATGATCATAAACAGCCAGTTGATGGTATTAGACGTCCACCAGTTTTCCATAAAGCGGAAAACATCATAGGGCCAAAACAAATAGTTGACGAATAAATCTTCTATGCCGTAAAAAAATGAGCTCATCTTGGTTATATTTACGAGGACAAAAATATAAAATCCGGGGATGATTTCAGGCATTTTTGGCAAAACAAAACCAATAAATTACGTTTTACTCCTTGGATTGCTCTTCCTGGTATATTGGTTTGCGCTATTTTATTACACGGATACGCTGAATGAACCAATAGACTTATTTTCTCAATCTTTCGTATTAATTATTCTATTATTTTCTGTTTTGGTCCTTGATTTCGTTGTAAACAGGAATCAAATTACCAACACAAACGCCTATACAGCCCTCTACTTTGTATTGCTCGCAGTGGTTTTTCCCTCTTCCATTGTCGATGCTGAAGCGATTGGCTGCAACTTTTTTCTCATCCTGGCCTCAAGAAGACTCATTAGCCTGCGGAGTTTAAAATATATGAAATTAAAGATCCTTGACGCCACTCTTTGGGTGATGGCTGCAAGTATATTCTACAATTGGTCTATTCTTTTCCTATTCCTGGTTTTTATTGCCATCTATATTTATGAGCCTAAAAATTTGAAGAACTGGCTGGTACCTTTGGTAGGGATCATATCATTTTTGTTGATCTGGAATGCAGTATTAATCCTTGCAAATAAGGAGGGATTTTTTATTGAACACTACAATTTGGAAATCGGAGATTGGAAAGAGTTTGTATACGACTGGACTCAGAGTTCTAAACTCGGTATTTTTATTTTTCTTATCACAGTTACCACACTGGCGGTATTTCTTAAATCGGGTAAGTTGGGACTAGGGAGAATTATAAATCTCAGAGTGATCTCGCTCTATCTGGCCCTCAGTTTTGTGGTTGTCATCTTATGTCTGACCCGAGGAGATTTCCCAATCCTGATCACTTTTTTTCCCGCTGCGGTATTCCTTGGGAAATACACAGAAATGATTAAACGACAAAAAATAAGGGATCTCAGCTTAGCCGGAGTGATTCTGCTTTCATCTTTGATTTTTGTGCTAGACATACTTATCAAATAAAAGATACCTTTGCATAAACTTTATCTCATATGTTCAGTCAGGAAGCCTTTAAGATTTTTGAACAAAGCATTGTACAATATCACGTTCTCGACAGCGTAGAGCAAAAATTCGTAAATCCGTACGCACAGGGCGAAATTGAACACCTTCTTTATAGAAAAAACTGGATTGATACTGTTCAATGGCATTTCGAAGACATTATTCGCGATCCGGATATTGAGCCGGTCGCGGCCTTAGAACTTAAACGTAAGATCGACGCCAGTAATCAGGAAAGGACCGATCTCGTAGAATATATTGACAGTTATTTTCTACAGAAATACGCCGACGTCGAGATTCTGGAAAATGCCACAATCAATACCGAATCCCCTGCCTGGGCAATTGACCGCCTCTCTATTCTTGCCCTGAAGATCTATCATATGAAAGAAGAAACCCAAAGGACAGATGCCTCAGCAGAACATATCGAGGCCTGTAAAAACAAGTTGGCGGTACTCCTGGAACAGAAAAAAGACCTTTCGACGGCGATAGATCAATTACTGGCTGATATTGAAGCTGGCAGAAAGTATATGAAGGTGTACAAACAGATGAAGATGTACAATGATGATGAGTTAAATCCGGTTTTACGTGGACAAAAGCAGGGATGATTATCTTCTGGTGATCCGACTATCCGCTATGGGGGATGTGGCTATGACCGTCCCCGTACTCCTTGCCCTTACCAGGGCAAACCCCGAATTAAAACTACTGGTTCTTACAAGGCCATTTTTTGCTCCAGTATTCAAGGATATTCCAAATACTTCAGTATTCTCTGTCGACCTGAAGAATAAACACAAAGGAATATCCGGAATATACCGTCTTGCGAAAGAATTAAAGAAACATCGGCTAAGTGGTGTTGCAGACCTGCACAACGTATTGCGTACCAAAATCCTGAAATTGTTTTTCATGGAT
>JABDQK010000262.1 GCA_013042255.1 Flavobacteriaceae bacterium
GCAAGGAAATAAAACTTAAGTCGCATGGGGCAAGGTTACTTTTATCTGTTTCAACCGCTTTTTATCCAGGCTTTCCACCAGAAATTGATATTCTTTAAAACGTACTGTTTCGCCCTTTTTGGGGAAACTACCGGCAATTTCTAAAACAAAGCCCGCGATAGTCTCGGATTCTCCTTTTTGTTCTTCAAAATCATCAGCATCCTTAATATGGGCCACCCGGTAAAAATCTTTTAGTGTGGTTTTGCCTTCGAAAACATAGGTATGGTCGTCCAATTTTGAAAAGACAAGATCCTCATCATCAAATTCATCGCTAATATCGCCAACTATTTCCTCAATTATATCCTCAAGGGTAACAATACCTGAAGTTCCCCCATATTCATCTACTACTACAGCCAGATGGTTCTTCTTGTCCTGGAATTCCAGCAGGAGGTCATCCAGTTTTTTATTCTCCGGTACAAAATAGGGTTCCCGCATCAGGGAGGTCCAGTTAAAGGATTTACGATCGATATAGGGCAAAAGGTCCTTTACATAAAGTACGCCAAGCACATTGTCCATGTTTTCGGAATAAACAGGAATTCTGGAATACCCATGTTTCTTGATCTCTTCCATCACTTCAGAGAATTTCATATCGTCGCCAAGTGCAAAAATATCGATACGGGGCCGCATAACTTGTTTGGTATCTGTGTTCCCAAAAGTTACTATTCCCTCAAGGATTTTCTGTTCTTCTTTGGTAGTATCCCCTTCGGAAGTAAGTTCCAAAGCCTGAGAAAGATGATCTATACTAAGGCTTGATTTTCGCCTGCCAAGTCGTTCATACATAAATATACTTGCACTCTTCATGGGACTACTCAGGGGAGTGAAAAGAAAATCCAAAACTTTTAGTGGGTAAGCCATAAAGTAAGAAAATGGTCGCCTGTTCCTGTTGGCATATATTTTTGGCAGTATCTCCCCAAACATTAAAATCAGAAATGTAGCTACGATTACTTCCAGAATAAAGCGGACGGAGATAAAGGAAAGCAGTATATAATTGATATTGGAAAACAAGGTGTCTCCAATGGTGTTAAATAGGAGCACAATGCCAATGTTTATGGCATTATTCGTAATAAGGATAGTGGCTAAAAGTTTTTTTGGCTGTTCCAGAAGCTGAATAACAATCCGGCCTTTATTTGATTTGGATTCCCTGATCTCATTAATATCAGTTCCGGACAAGCCGAAAAAAGCTACCTCAGCACCGGATATCAGTGCGGAACAACATAACAGGAGCAGCATGATCACCACACGAATGATCAGTGCACTGTCTATTGCAAATAACCCAATCAGCAAACTATGGGGATCAGGATCCAAGAGCTAGGGATTAACTTTTAACAATTAGAAAGGCAGGTCGTCTTCCTCCTCAGGTTCAGCAATGGATTCTGTTACTGCAGGAGCTTCATGTGTGCGCTCTGAAACGGGGGGTGTTGTCCCTGAAGGTGCCTGCCCCGCATTGGCCATGCTTTCCTGTTTGGTAGACAGAAAGGTGAAGTCCTGCACGTGGATTTCAGTTGTATAACGCGTACCTCCGTCCTCACCCTGCCATTGCCGGGTTTTAAGACGTCCTTCCACGTAAATTTTGTCTCCTTTGTTCAAATACTTTTCACAAATTTCTGCGGCCTTATTCCGAACCACGATATTGTGCCATTCTGTATTGGTTACTTTTTCTCCTGTTTGCCTGTTGGTATAGGTTTCGTTTGTTGCAATGGGAAAGCGGCCAATACAATTGCCTCCTTCAAAATAATGCATCTTTACTTCATCCCCTAAATGCCCGATCAGCATAACCTTATTTAATGTACCGCTCATAATTTTTTTATACGATCAAAAATACGAAATTTTGTTGCTCCTAACCATTTTCTGCTTCCAGCCCACTTTCAAAATGCTTTTCGATGAATTCTGCAATGAGAACCGGGGCCGGATAACGTCCAAGGGAAGAAGTAGGAATTCCTGATTCCAGGGGGCGGTCAACCGCCAGCCTCCAGAAATGCACATGCAAATGCTGATGTGACAACTTATGGACAATCTTTTGATCATTTATACGTCTTGGTTGCCCTAAATGATATCCCTGCAGCATCCCATTGACTTTGTCCTGTACTACATTGGCCTCGATTTCCGATTTTGTTTCTATAAAGGGAAATTCATAAAGATTTTGCCAAATCCCCTTTCCCTGCCGCTTTTTGAACAAGGTCTGCCCTTTTGGGTCCTGAAATACCAGATAATTCAGGTAGCGCGTGATCACTTTCTGTTTATTCCCTTTTACGGGCAATGAAGCTATCAGGCCTTTTTGAAGGGCCACACAACTGTCACCCAGCGGACAGCTATTACAGTCCGGGTTCCTCGGTTTGCATTGCAATGCTCCAAATTCCATCAGCCCCTGATTGTAATCCCGGATATGGTCACAATCCATGAGTTCGCGGGCCAAAGCCTTGAAATATTTGGCCCCTTTGGTTGAATCTACGGCTAAATCGATCCCGAAATAGCGGGCCAGAACGCGATAAACATTGCCGTCAACCACAGGTTCAGGCTCGTTAAAACTAATAGAGGCTATTGCACTTGCTGTATAATCTCCCACGCCTTTTAACTTGACCAGATCTGAATAACGGCCCGGGAATTTTCCATCAAATTCATTGACAATGGTCTTTGCCGTGGCATGCAGGTTGCGTGCTCTGGAGTAGTATCCCAACCCCTGCCACAACTTCAGAACATCCTCTTCACTGGCATTAGCCAGGTCGTGTACCGTGGGAAAATGATCAATAAATTTATGGTAATACGGGAGTCCCTGGGCAACACGGGTTTGTTGTAAGAGGATCTCTGACAACCATATGTTATATGCATCTGTAGTTTGACGCCAGGGGAGTGAACGTTTATTGTCCCTGTACCAGTTGAGAATTTTCCGGGAGAAAGACATGGGATTCGAAGTGAGTTGCTAAAGTAATGGATTATGTACTTAAAATTAGCACATTACCAGAAAGAAAGAATTAAATTTATATATTTGCAAGCCTGAAAAACATACATAAATCATATAATTAAAATGACTAAAGCGGATATCGTATCTAGGATCTCAGAGAAACTGGGAATAGAAAAGGGAGATGTACAAGCCACTGTAGAATCCTTTATGGAGGAGGTAAAATCATCCCTTGAAAATGGAGACAATGTGTACTTAAGAGGTTTCGGAAGTTTCATCGTGAAAACGAGAGCAGAAAAAACCGGAAGAAATATCTCAAAGAATACCACCATTAAAATTCCCGCTCATAACATTCCGGCATTTAAACCGGCAAAGGTGTTTGTTGAAGGCGTTAAGAGTAATGTGCAGGTAAAGTAGTAACAGTATAAAAGCAGAATTTCATGCCGAGTGGTAAGAAAAGAAAAAGACATAAGGTAGCTACCCACAAGCGTAAGAAACGCAGGAGAGCTAACCGACACAAGAAGAAGTAGTTATAGAACTACTTTTTCATTTTATTACGTTCATTGACATAAGAATTCCAGTAAATAGGATTTCGACGGGTTAAAACAACCTGTAACTACTATTGTATAATCGCTTCTTCCCATAATGGGGAAGAACCTAAATTAAAACAGGTGAAAAGAGAATTAATCGTAAGATCCGATTCTAATGCCGTCGATTTTGCCTTATTGAAAGATGGAAAACTCATAGAGCTTCACAAAGATATTGATGATAAAAAGTTTAATGTAGGGGATATTTTCCTGGCGAAGATCAGGAAACCCGTAACAGGACTTAACGCAGCTTTTGTAAATGTAGGGTATGAAAAAGATGCCTTTCTGCATTATCACGATCTGGGGCCGCAACTGGCTTCCATGTTGAAGTTTATTAAAAGAGTGAGTACGGGAAAACTCAGAGAGTATACCCTAAAGAATTTTCCATTTGAGAAAGATATTGATAAGCACGGAAGCATCACTGATGCTGTAAAAGCCAATCAGTCTCTTTTAGTGCAAATTGTTAAAGAACCCATTTCCACCAAAGGACCAAGAATTAGTTCAGAACTCTCCCTAGCAGGAAGGTATTTGGTTATGGTTCCTTTTTCCGACCGGGTTTCCGTTTCACAAAAAATCGGAAGCAAGGAAGAAAAAGACAGGTTAAAAAGGCTTGTGAAAAGCATTAAACCTAAAGGGTTTGGAGTAATCATCCGAACAGTTGCAGAAGGCAAAAAAGTCGCAGAATTAGACAAGGATTTGCAAAACTTGCTGAACAAAT
>JABDQK010000293.1 GCA_013042255.1 Flavobacteriaceae bacterium
GGACGACGAACTTTTTGAACAGTGCCGTGAAGAACTCGATAGGGTAAACAAACTCCTGTTCCCCGTTTTTAAAAAGCAAGCTTTTACATTACACCCAAATACTTTCGGTTTTCAGAAAGTGAAATCAGATTTTATCAGCAACCCTTTAGAAGGACAGATCGATACAGGAAGTATGATGGATGCCTTGCTGGCAAAAGTACAAGCCTCAGGGATTAAAATATTTAATGCCATGGAGGTATCCGGTTTTGAAGAGGATGATACCGGAATAAGCGTATTTACAGATAATCTGGAGTTCAGGACAGAGAAATTATTAATAGCAACCAACGGATTTGCCGGAAATTGGGTAGATGTTGACCTGGCTCCTGCCAGGGCGCAGGTCCTGATTACTAAACCGATACCCGAACTTCAAATACAGGGTACTTTTCATCTCGATAAAGGATTTTATTATTTCAGGAACGTAGAAGATAGAATCCTTTTCGGCGGAGGGCGTAATCTTAATATTAAAGGGGAAGAAACACAGGAATTAGGAATTACAGATCAGATACAGATGGAACTTGAACGCCTTTTGCACGATGTGATTCTCCCCGGTACTTCTTTCGAAATCGAACGGCGCTGGAGCGGAATTATGGGGGTTGGTTCCCGGAAAAGGCCCATTTTAAAAAGATTATCGGAACGCATTGCCTGCGGGGTTCGCCTCGGAGGGATGGGAATCGCCATCGGGAGTAGTGTAGGCCGGGATCTGGCCAGACTTGCATAGCCATCTCAGTTCTGCCGGAGTTTCTTCAGATCAGTATCTGAGGAAATGTGTATTTTAGTTGAACCGGCTCTTTCAAAAATCCGGAGGTGAGAATGGAAATACTATATTTGATCGTAGCGGTACTTTTTATTGTTCTTTTAACTACCCGACTTAAAGTACATCCTTTTCTCGCGCTTCTGATCATTTCCATCGCCTATGGACTTTTCGCCGGGATGCCTTTATTGGAGATTACTCTTGCCATTAATGAAGGTTTCGGAGGTACCCTGGGAAAAATCGGATTGATCATTGTTTTAGGGGTTATCATTGGGGCCTTTCTTGAAAATACGGGGGGAGCCCAGACCATTGCCATGAAGGTTCTTGCTCTTATCGGTAAAAAGCGTATCCCTTTAGCCATGGGAGCAATAGGATATATAGTCTCTATTCCTGTATTTGCAGATAGTGGCTTTATGCTTTTGCATCCTCTTAACAAGGGACTTAGTAAAAAGGCGGGAATATCCCTGGCAGGAGCCGCGATCGCTCTTGGGCTTGGCCTGATGGCCTCACATACCATGGTTCCCCCGACTCCGGGACCTATAGCCGCAGCTGGGATTTTACAGGCTAATCTGGGACTGGTCATTGCCTTTGGTATTCCTGTTAGCCTGATAGCCCTGGCCGCAGGTATTTTATTTGCCTCAAAATACGCCTCTCGTACATATATAGATCCTGAGAAGGGCGATACTTCAGCTGCGGAGATGAAAACTGAGACTGCCGAGGCTCCGGGGATTATGAGATCTTCCCTCCCTATCCTGATCCCGATTTTTCTCATCGTGCTTAAGTCGGTTTTGGGAGTACAGGCAAAAGGTGAAACGTCTCGAATCTATGAGGTAATCAATTTTGTTGGGGAGCCGGTTATCGCGTTGTTGATAGGTGTGTTTTTATGTCTTCTGTTGCCAAAGAGACTCAATAAGGATATGCTCTCCTCCACGGGCTGGGTAGGAAAGGCGATCAAAGATGCAGCTTCAATCCTCCTGATCACAGGTGCCGGCGGGATATTTGGTACAGTACTTCAGATGTCTGGGATTGCCGATCTCCTCGGAAATGCACTTCAGGATCTTAATATCGGGATCTTCCTTCCCTTTATTCTAGCTGCGGCACTAAAAACTGCGCAGGGATCATCAACCGTAGCCCTGGTTACCACAGCTTCAATTATCGCCCCCATGATGCCCTCTCTTGGATACGATTCAGAAATTCAAAAAGCCCTGGTAGTTGTGGCTATTGGTTCGGGATCCGCCATGGTTTCACATGCAAATGACAGTTTTTTCTGGGTGGTCACCCAGATGAGTGGAATGAATGTAAAAACGGGATATCGATTATTTGGATTGGGGACTTCAGTACTTGGAATTACGGGGGCAATTGCGGTTTTTATTATCTCTCTCCTGTTTACTTAATTTATTTCCCGGAGTCGTTTATTGATTGTTTCAATAGATACATTGAGATAGACTTTTGAGTTTATCTTCAGTACTTTTTCGGAGTGAAAAAACACCTTTCCATCTTCCGATTCCCCTTCTACTAAAAAATAGCCTCTCATGGGGTAAACCTTTTTAACCTGGGTTGCGAGGCCGGAGGACTTTGCAACTTTAAATTCGTGAGCGTAGACTATAATGTTTCTCTTGGTATCGGCGTAAGATTTCAACACAGTGATGGGTAGTACATTGGCTTCTCCGAACAGGCTGGCAACGTAGAAATTCCTGGGAGATTCATATACCTTGATAGTCTCACCATCTACCAGTAATTCTTTGTCTTTAAGTACCAGGGTGCGATCTGCAAAAGGTAAAACATCGAGATGGTCATGAGTTGCGGTAAGACAGCTGATATTTTCTTCTTTGAGATATTGGAAGAGATTGCGTCTCAGACTGCTTTTCCTGAAATTATCAATATGGCTGAACGGTTCATCGAGCAATAGAAGATCGGGCTTTTGTGCCAAAACCCTTGCCAAAGCAACTCTTTGCTGTTGTCCGCCACTGAGATTCTTAACTTTAACATTGGCTTCGGAGGTCATTTCTATCATCTCAAGAAGTTCTTCCGTTCTTTGCTTTAATTGTTCCGGGTAAAATACAGAGAGAAATTGGCTGATATTCTCTGCCACGGAAGTAAACGGCATCAGATCGAAATCCTGAGAGAGGTATTTCATATAAGACTCTCCGGGAACCAACTTGTACAAGGGCCCTTTTACCTGCTCATCCCTCCATAGGATTTCTCCTTCACCCGGAGTAAGCAAGCCGTAAATAAGTTTTAAAAGGGTGCTTTTTCCACAACCGCTTTCTCCCATAACCGCCACGTGTTCCCCTTGTGCTATATCAAAGGAAAGGCCTTCGAGCACATTGGTTTTGTTATAGGCGAATGAGAGATTTTTTACTTGCAGCATAAGCGTAATTTCCGGAACCCCATTAAAAAATCCGTCTCCAAAGAAACGGATTTAAGCTGAACCCCGGGAAGATTAGTCCTTAAATTCTTTCAGCACCTTTTGATTGGGTAAGGTATCAAAGCCCATATTATAAAATGTAAAAGCGAAGATATCTGCATATTGTTCGATCGTCTTGCTGATAGGGGTACCTGCCCCATGGCCAGCATTGGTCTCAATACGAATGAGGGTGGGATTGTTCCCCGCCTGATTTTCCTGCAAAGTAGCTGCAAATTTAAAACTATGTGCAGGAACAACCCTGTCATCATGGTCGCCCGTCGTGACAAGGGTAGCTGGATATTCAACTCCTTCTTTTACATTGTGAAGGGGGGAATACCCTTTGAGATATTCAAACATTTCAGGATTATCTTCGGAAGTTCCATAATCATAGGCCCATCCGGCTCCTGCCGTAAAGGTATGGTAACGCAACATATCGAGAACCCCAACGGCGGGTAGCGCAACCTTCATCAGATCCGGGCGCTGGGTCATAGTAGCACCCACAAGCAAACCACCATTAGAACCACCTCGTATTGCCAGATAGTCTTTGGAGGTGTATTTGTTGTCAATCAGAAATTCTGCAGCAGCGATAAAGTCGTCAAAAACATTCTGCTTTTGCATTTTCGTTCCTGCATTGTGCCATTTCTTTCCATACTCTCCACCACCTCTTAAATTAGGCACAGCATAAACCCCGCCCTGTTCCATCCAGATGGCATTCAATACACTAAAAGAAGGGGTAAGGCTAATACTAAACCCTCCATATCCATATAGAATAGTCGGGTTCTTTCCATTTAACTCAGTGCCTTTTTTGTAAGTAATGATTATAGGGACCTTAGTTCCGTCCTTAGAAGTATAGAACTCCTGTTTCGATTCGTAGTCTGCCGGATTGAAGTCGATTTCAGGCTTCCAGTAAGTGGTGTATTCACCTGTATCAGGATTAAATTTATAAATGGAACGCGGGGTGTTGTAGTTGGTAAATGAAAAATAGAGCGTTTCCTCTTCTTCCTTTCCGCCGAATCCTCCTGCACTTCCAATTCCGGGTAAATTTACCTCCCTGATCAATTCTCCCTGGTAGTTGTATTGTAGGATTTTGGAAATGGCATCTACCATATATTCAGCAAAAATATACCCACTCCCCGTATTAGCACTTAGCACATTTTCTGTTTCAGGAATAAGATCTTCCCAATTCTCAGGTGCGGGGTTTGACGCATCTACCTTCACAACCTTTTCATTGGGAGCATCCCTGTTTGTCTGGATAAAGAGAGTTGTTCCCTCATTGCCTATAATGTAACTATCCGAATCGGTATCGTCTAAAACAATTGTAAAGAGTGAGTTAGGATCTGTAAGATCCCTGATAAGCAACTTATTCCCTGAGGTAGTCGTCCTTGGATACACAATGAGATAGCGTTCATCTTCGGTTGTTGTTGCCGATACATATCTGTGTTTTTCAGGAAGTATTCCACCATAGATCAATTGGTCATCGGCCTGTTCAGTACCAAGGGTATGGTAGTAAAGCTTGTGCTGATCGGTCTTGGCAGACAATTCGCTCCCTTCAGGTTTGTCATAGCTAGAATAATAGAATCCTTCATTCCCCTTCCAGGCAAGACCGCTGAATTTAATATCTGTAAGTGTATCCTCGATGATTTTCATTGACTCTGCTTCCATCACGATAGCTTTCCTCCAATCGCTTCCGCCTTCGGAGATCAGATAGGCTGCCAATGATCCATCCTTGCTGAAACTTAGTCCGGCCAGAGAGGTTGTACCGTCTTCAGAGAAGGTGTTAGGATCGAGGAAGACTTCTTCTTTCCCATCGTCTTTCTTACGATAAACAACACTCTGATTTTGAAGGCCATCATTTTTATAGTAATAAGTATAGTTACCTTCCTTAAATGGTGCACTCAACTTCTCGTAGTTCCACAGTTTTTCCATTCTGTTTTTCAGGTCTTCTCTGAAGGGGATGCTTTCCAGGTAACTGAAGGTAACCTCATTTTGAGATTTCACCCATGCCTCGGTTTCCGCGCTTCGGTCATCTTCAAGCCAGCGATATGGATCTGGCACTTCAGTATCGAAATAAGTATCTACTGTGTCCACTTTTTGGGTAATCGGGTAATTCACAAGCAAACGTTCTGAGGTTGATTCATTTTTACAGGCCACAAAGGTAGTAAGAGCGACCAGGACTAAGGCAAATTTCTTCATAAGACTCATTGATTTATAAGCCTTAAAAATACCTTAATTTCTTCTGTTAGAGTAGTCGGAGAGGCCTTTTTAACAGAATTTAAACACCATGATCAGATGAGTTTGTTCCCGACCAGGTATTCGGCTATCTGAACAGCATTGGTAGCGGCACCTTTCCTTAAATTATCTGCAACGATCCACATATTAAGCGAATTGGACTGCGATTCATCCCTTCTGATCCGTCCGACGAAAACATCGTCTTTGTCATGCGCGTAAATGGGCATGGGATAGGTATTGGTATCAGGATTGTCCTGCAGAACAACCCCGGGAGTTTCACTTAGCAATCGCCTTAATTCCTGCAGGTCAAAATCTTGTTCAAAAGTTACGTTTACCGACTCGGAATGGCCGCCTGAAGTAGGGATTCTCACAGCCGTGGCCGTGATGGCAAAACTGTCATCTCCAAGTATTTTTCTCGGTTCCCGGGCAAGTTTCATTTCCTCCTTGGTGTATCCGTTTTCCAGGAAAACATCACAGTGAGGCAGGGCATTTCTATGGATGGGATATGGATAGGCCATTTCAGCCTTAATACCCGCTGCCTCATTCTCCATTTGTTGCACTGCTTTTACGCCGGTTCCACTAACCGACTGGTAAGTTGATACAACTACTCGTTTCATAGTATATGCCTTGTGTAGCGGTGCCAGAACCAGGACCAGCTGAATAGTGGAGCAATTAGGGTTGGCAATGATCTTATCATTTTTAGTCAGGATATTGGCATTGATCTCCGGGACCACCAGCTTAATATTCGGATCCATACGCCAGGCAGAGGAATTGTCTACAACTGTGGTGCCAACGGCTGCAAATTTAGGGGCCCAAATTAAAGAGGTCTCACCACCTGCGGAAAATATAGCGAGATCCGGTTTTTCAGCAAGGGCCTCTTCAAGGGTAATAACAGTATGAGGCTGACCTTTAAAGGTTAGTGCTTTACCCTTAGACCTTTCGGATGCAACAACCAGTAACTTTGAGATCGGGAAGTTGCGTTCGGCTAATACTTTTAGCATTACCTCTCCTACCATGCCTGTGGCTCCAACTATTGCTACTTTCATATGACCAGTTTATAGTGGGCCAAAGGTACTGGAAAGCGACCTACAGCACAAGGCAGCTTTTTTAGTTTTATAAAAATATCACAATTTGTTATGTAGACAACAAAAAAACCCTATGTCTGGCTAGCGTCGTCAGACATAGGGATTAAAATTATGCTAGTAGTATAGCGGGTTTGCTGTAAAAATTACAGCTTTGAATTCTTTACTGCTTTTTCAGAAGATCTCTGATTTCAGCCAATAAATCTTCCTGGCTAGGCCCTTTTGGGGCTGCAGGTGCAGGCGGTTTTTTGGTTTTGTTATAAGCCTTTATAATCATGAACAGGACAAAGCCTACAATAATCAGGTTGACAATGGTATTTATCCAGGCTCCGTAGCGAATGGCGTTTTCAGCAATAGCTCCCGGCTCACCAGCTATCCCTGATGCTTCGGTAAGGACGTACTTCAAATTCGCAAAGTCGACCCCCCCTGTAAATTCACCTACAACGGGCATGATGATGTCTTTTACAAATCCGTTGACTACCTGACTAACTGCCCCGGCGAGGATAACTGCAACGGCAAACTCAATGACATTGCCTGTCATTATAAAATTCTTGAATTCTTTAAGCATGGTTCGTGTTTTATTTAGTTAATATAACTTGAGTAACGCTGACTTTCTTTAATTATTATATTCTTTGTACTAATTTATCAACAAAATTAGTATTCAGTATACAAACGTGGTATTCTAGAGGCTAGTCCGGTAAGAAGTTCATAAGAAATGGTTCCGGCAAATGAGGCAAATTGTTCAGCGCTCTGGCCTTCCCCAAAAATGATCACTTCATCGCCCTCGTCACATTCGATATCCGTTACATCTATCATCAACATATCCATACACACGTTACCAATGATAGGAGCGTGTTTTCCTTTGACAAGAACTGAAGCTTTTTTATTACCGTACTGTCTTCCAATACCATCTGCATGACCTAAGGGCAGCGTGGCGGTTTTTCTGTACCCATCTGCCTTAAATGCCCTGTTATATCCCACTGTCTCACCAGGTTCAATTCGATGTATTTGTGAAATAATGGTTTTCAATGAGGCCACCGGGCGGAGTGAGCTGTCGTATTCAGGATCGTTTCCATAGCCATAGATGCCTATTCCACTGCGCACCATGTTCCATTGAGCCTTCGGGTAATTGAGGATTCCGGATGTATTGAGTAAATGTTTTATCGGGATGAGCCCCAGAGCGCGCTCTGCCGCTACTACTATGGTTTCAAATGTTTTTATCTGAGAAAGAGTAAATTCTTTTTCCGACAAGTCTTCAGAGGCACCTAGGTGTGAAAATATGCCTTTGATTTTCAAAACGCCGGAACCTTCTATTTGTTTCTTAATATGGGGTATATCATTTTCCCAGAATCCGAGGCGGTTAAGACCGGTATTGAATTTAAGATGAACAGGATAATTTTCCTGAAATGCTTCTCCGGCTATCTTGTGAAACGATTTCAGGATTTTATGACTGTACAGGCTTGGTTCCAGGCAATAGCTAATAAGCTCATTAAAATTGATCTCCTGCGGGTGAAGCACTAAAATCGGACATTCGATTCCTCCCTTTCTTAGGTGTACCCCTTCAGAGGTATATGCCACTGCCAGTGCATCAACTTCCAGAGCTACCAGTTTCCTGGCAATTACAAGGGGATCACTACCATAGCCGGATGCCTTTACAACCCCCATAAATTTTGTAGAAGGATCAATTTTAGATCTGAGAAAACGATAATTGTGTTCCAGTGCTCCTAAATTGATTTCCAGAACCGTTTGATGGGTATCAGGCATAAGGTGGTTGGTGTAAATATATCATGCAGATTATTGGTATCCTGTTGCCAAAAACCCTCAGGAGGGTCGCGATCTTTCAGGAGTATGATTTTATGGTTTGTTTTTTTTAGTAAGTATCACTTCTTCTGCCTTTACTTCCATCAAATTAATCTTTTCCTTCAGCATAGCTTTAAAGAAAGCTGCCCTGCTCAGGGGTTCGTATTCTTCAATTTCTCCCAATAATACCAGACTTTCATTATCCGATTTACGAAAGCTGTAATTAGCCAGATTACCGGTTCTGGTACAGACGGCATGAACCTTGGTTACATATTCTGCTGTGGCCATAAGGGCTGGCATGGGCCCAAAAGGATTGCCTTTAAAATCCATATCGAGACCAGCCACAACTACTCTGATCCCCTTATTTGCAAGGTCATTGCAAACGGTGACAATCTCATCATCAAAAAATTGTGCCTCGTCAATCCCAACTACATCACAGTCCTCTGCAAGAGGTCTTATATGTGAAGCTGAGGGTACGGGAGTAGACCTTATCTCATTCTCATCATGAGAGACAACGCGTTCATCACTGTATCGAGTATCGATGATGGGTTTAAAGATCTCTACCTTTTGTTTGGCAAATTTGGCGCGTTTCAGCCTTCGGATTAGTTCTTCTGTTTTTCCCGAAAACATTGACCCGCTGATCACTTCTATCCACCCAAATTGTTCTTTATGATTAACAGTATTTTCGAGAAACATTTTGTAATTTTAGACGAAATAAGGGATTTCCTCCGTTAGAATTAAATAAGTATAAAAGTATTAAAAAAGACAGACCTTTACAGGGAAGAAAATCAAAAAAGAAATGAAGCGTAAACTGAAAGAGGAATTGGTAAAACTCTCAACAGAGATTATTACTTCTCAGGATAAGGATGATATTCCCGGGCTTTATGAAGCAGCCAGAAATCTTTATGAGAAACTGGCGGTTCTGAAACTCATTGAAGAAAAACTGGGTGATATAGAAATAGATGTATCTAAGAACGTAATTGCTGCTAAATTCGAGAAAATGGCCACAGCCGTTATGGAAGGGAATAAAACGGTTCCAGAAAATAATCCCCATGAAGAGGATATTATGACACCCGGAATAGATACTATAAAACACATGGTATCTGAAATGCCGAAAGACCTCAATATTGAGCAGTTGTTTGCCGAATTTGTGGCGAAGACAGAAGTCCTCAAGAATGATGCAAAAGATGTTACCCCGGATCAGGAAACTCTAGACAAATC
>JABDQK010000264.1 GCA_013042255.1 Flavobacteriaceae bacterium
TCGATTCCCGCTCTTTCAATAGCAATTTTGGCTGCTTTAACGCCCATGGTGGTAGTGGTATCCTTTCCCCTGATTACATGCCTTCTTTCTTTTATTCCGGTACGTTCCTGGATCCAGGCATCATTGGTATCCATAAGCTTGGAAAGATCGTCATTGGTTACTACGTGATCGGGTACATAGAAGCCCAGACCCGATATTCTAGAATTGTACATATAGGAAGCGTTTAGCAGTGACAAGGATCAGCAGTCCTGTCCTTAGTTTAGTTTAGATGTCCTAAAATACCGATTCTCCGAAATCTGGCCTAAAGAATGTGAAAAAGATTATGGATCTAGGTTATCACCAACAGCATTTGATATGTATTTGACTTGCAATTATCCCTCTCTTTGTGGTAACTTACCCTTCCACAAAACATACATTATGAAACTCAGGATAATTTCTTCAGGCTTTTTTGTTTTCTTTCTCACACTTTTAATACCAAGTGTTGGTCACTTACAGGAAAAATTAACCTATCAGCAGCCCCCACAGGAAATATTGGAACTGGTGGATGCCCCCCTGGCCCCCAGGGTGAGAATGACAGATAACGGCAAGCATATGCTGCTACTTTACAGGGATGCCTACAAGAGTATTGCCGAGCTTTCCGAGCCGGAAATGCGGCTGGCCGGACTGAGGATCAACCCGGTGACCAATATTGGCAGCAGGACCAATTACTACAACAATATTATGGTCAAATCGCCTTCCGAAAGAGATGCCAGGCAGGTAGAGGGCTTACCGGAAAATCCAAGGCTTGCCAACTTCAGTTTCTCCCCCGATGAGTCGATGGTAGCGGTAACCAATACAACCCCCCAGGGTGTCGAGGTCTGGGTACTCGATCTCGCAAAAGCCGAGGTTAAGAAGATAACGGAGGCCAGAGTGAATGCCAATTTAGGTGATGTAATCAATTGGTTTAAAGACAGTTCATCGCTTTTAATTAAAATGCTACCCGACTCAAGAAAGGAATTGATCGATCAGATCCAGGCGGTCCCTGAAGGTCCGACGATCTCAACCAATGATGGAAAAAAGGCTCAGAATCGCACCTACCAGGACTTGCTTACAAATCCCAATGACGAGTTCAACTTCCAGCAACTCGCACAATCTGAGCTTTACAAAGTTTCCCTGGACGGCAGCAAGTCGCTCTGGAAACCTGCAGCAATGTATCGCAATATCAGCTTTTCCCCCAATGGGGAATATGTAATGGTGGTCACTGTGGAACAACCCTTTTCCTATCTAGTTCCTTATTATCGCTTTCCATCTACCACCACTATTTATTCTAAAGATGGGGATCTGGTAAATACACTACTTGAGGTACCCTTGATTGAAGATCTGCCAAAAGGATTTATGGCAGAACGAAAGGGGATGCGCGACCTTAGCTGGAGGGCAGACAGGGATGCCACCCTGATTTATGTGGAAGCCCTTGACGAGGGAGATCCTGAAATTGAAGTTCCTTTCAGGGATGCGGTATACATGCTAGAAGCCCCTTTTAATGGAAAAGGTTCCCTTGTTTTAAAAACCATCAACAGGTTTAATTACATAAGCTGGGGTAATGATGAAATCGCCCTAGCAAGAGATTACTGGTGGAATACCAGAAATACAAAATTGTATGTCTTTAACCCTTCCGATCCTAAAGAGGAACCAACCATCATGGTCGACAGGAATTATCAGGACGTCTACAGTGATCCCGGCTCATTTGTTATGAAACGAAATAAAAACGGGAATATGGTATTGAGCCTCGACTCTGAAAACAACGCTTATCTGCTGGGGGATGGCTATACCGACAAAGGCCAGTTTCCTTTCGTAGATCAGATCAATTTGAACACCTTGAAAAAGGAGAGACGTTATGAATCAAGGCTTGAAGATAAGAAAGAAGATATTCTCGATTACAAAGTTGCAGAAGATGAGTTGCTAGTCAGGATTGAATCAAAAAATATATATCCTAACTATTATTACAAACACCTGAAGAAAAAAAAGGCACCTACTCAGCTCACTTTCTTTGAAAACCCTTTTAAGAGCATTCAGGACGTGCATAAGGAGGTGATCACGTATACGCGTGAAGATGGACTGGAACTCAGTGGAACTTTATATTTACCGGTTGGATACAAAAAGGATTCTGGTGAGAAGATGCC
>JABDQK010000300.1 GCA_013042255.1 Flavobacteriaceae bacterium
CACAGGACCCATTAGAAAAAGACCTTTTACATTTTGACCTGGTAGCTCAGTTGGTAGAGCATCTCCCTTTTAAGGAGAGGGTCCTGGGTTCGAGCCCCAGCCAGGTCACTGACAAGCGCAAAACCCACCTCAAATGAGGTGGGTTTTTTGATTAAGAGAAGTCTCAAGCTAGCTTGTAGGCTTCGAATAAGCAAAAAAACACTCAACCGCAGGTTGAGTTGGTTTTGCATTTACAGCTCGGGAGCGCTGGGTCAGGGGAGCAAAGCGAGCCAACCCCAGTCTGTCGGTGAATTTCAACATACAAATTTCAAATTCCAATAAGTGTAGTGTGGATTTCGCGTTTGGGAGCGCTGGGTCAGGGGAGCAAAGCGAGCCAACCCCAGCCTGTCGATAAATTTCAACATCCAAATTTTAAATTCCATTAAGTGTGGCCTGGATTTCGCGTTCGGGAGCGCTGGGTCCAACGAACGAAGTGAAGTTGACCACAGCCACCGAGGTAAATTCCAACTTCCAAATTTCAAATTCCAATAAGTGTAGCGTGGATTTCCCGTTCGGGAGCGCTGGGTCCAACGAACGAAGTGAAGTTGACCACAGTCACCTAAGTAAATTCCAAATCACAAGATACAAGCACCAAGAGAACAGGTATTTTAATCTTCAAACCAAAGATGGGTTTGAACTTTAATGAATAAAAAAAATGGTCTATTTTCAAAAACTCCCGTAAGTATTTATGTAACAAAAGTTACACGAAAACCCTATGCTTATTGACTTTGATTGACCTAGGTCATTTACAATTGCCACACATGCTTCTAATTTTATACCAATATTCATTATAAATTATTTTACCATGAAAAAAGCATTCTTATTAGCGGCATGTCTAGTTCTAGGAACTACTGCAGTTACCGCCCAGGACCAGGATAGAATCCAGGACCGGGATCAGGACCGATTAATGATGGTAGATGGTGATGTCCTTCAGATAAGGGATCGTGACCAAATACGTTTACAGGAACCCATCACATTAAATGATGGCACTATTGTGAATCCGGATGGCACTTATATGACCAGGGATCGCGACAGGCTTCGTTTGCAGGATGGAGAATGTCTGGACAGTGACGGTATAAAATATCGTAACGAATACCAATACAGGTATAAAGTTCAACAAGAAAATAAAGGCCTTGCTCAGGCTCAAATTCAGGAACGGAACCAAAACAGGTACCAGATCATGATGATAGAAGGAGAAGCCTTTCAAATCATGAACCGGGAGCAAAACCGAATCCAGGATCAAGTAAACCTAGGTGATGGTATCATTGTGAACCCTGATGGCAGCTACCAAAACCAGGAACTTAAGCAATTGCGCCTGAAAGATGGTGAATGCATCAATATGGACGGCGCCATGTTTAAAAACACCTATCAACACCGCAAAATGATTTCCCAGAAAAAGATGATGGGAAAGAAAACGATGATGAAAAAAGGCGTTAAAAAAGCAATAGGAAAAAAAAGTAGTTAATAATTGTGACGGGTAGGTGAGGAAATTTTATATCATTGGTACCCTCTTCACCTGCCCTTCTTTCTCAATCTTCTCTCCAATGTATATCAAATTAAATATTGGGCTTCTTTTACTTTTATTGATGCAAATAAATCTAAGTGCACAGAGCAATAAGAGTTCGGTATCAGGGATAGATGCCAGTAGTGAATCCTTCTTTTTAGCGGATGTCAGCTTTATAAATGATGCCGTATTTATGGGAAGAAGAGATTCGATTGCTGCACCATATATTTACCCCTCTTTAAGTTACTATGATAAATCGGGTTTTTTTGCAAATGCTTCCTTCTCATACCTCATTAATTCCGATGAGAACCGTATCGATTTGTTCTTACTAAGCACGGGATTCCTATTTGAATGGAAAAAATGGCATGCAGGCATTTCAGGAACTGCCTATTTTTACAGTGAAGACAGCTATAATGTACGGTCAGAAACTGTTGGGGACCTCTCCGGCTTTCTGACGTATGACCTTAACATTATTGACGTATCACTACTTGCCAGCACTTTCTTTAACAATGGTAGTTCGGCAGACATTTTTACCGGCTTGATGCTGGATAAACCCATTTACAGCAGCGACCATTCCTTTGTCATAGACCCTACCGTGGCAATGTACGTAGGATCGCAATATTTTTACGAAGAATACTATAATACCAGTAGGTTGGGTAACCGTAAAGGACAAGGCCCGGGAAGCGGTAATAGCCAACCGCTGACTACCAATTTGGTGGAAATAAAAGAAGCTTCAAAGTTTCAGATACTGAATATAGAGGTAGGACTGCCGATGCAATACCAACATAAACACTTCATTTTTTCCTTTACCCCTGTTTTAGCCTTTCCTCAAAGCAGTGCTACGATTACCACTGAAGACGAGGTAATAACAGAGGAACTAGAAAGCACCTTCTATTTTTCGGCAGGGATAAGTTATTGGTTCCCATCTAAAAAGAAGCAAAATTAAATGCACCCGGGAGCGAAGGGGCAATAAACAAATTTCATCATAAAAATCTTGTCTGAATGACCCACATCATTTGATCTGCCCTGTACAATAACTTCCTTTGCAAAAATAAGTTATGGTCCCTGCTATCATTATACTGATCATCCTTCTATTAATAATTGGGTTGCTGTTTATCCCCTTAGATCTTTACATCGACACCAGGAGTAAACAATATTATGCCGAACTCAAGGGTCTGGCCAGGGCAAGCATAGAGGCCGATAAAATGGAATTAGTCAGGATCAGAATAAAGATCCCTTTCAAAGAATATTACTACTATCCTTTAAAAGCTCTCAGTTCTCCAAAAAAAGCAGCTAAGAACAAAAAAATAAAGAAAAAGACTTCTCATGGAAACAGGTTTACACCCAAAACCATTCTGAGATTAATACGGTCCTTTGAGATAAAAAAATGGAAAATCGACCTGGATACCGGAGATTGTATCACCAATGCCAAACTGTATCCCCTTTTCGGTTTTATGAATTATCACTTTGGAGGTTTCCATATCAATTTTGAAGGAAGGAATGAGGTGCTTCTCTTGTTGCGGAACAGACCTGTTTACATAATTAAATCATTTATTAACTTTTAAATCTTTACACCATGGATTTACATTTTGAAGAATTACTAGGAAAAATTACCGACTTCATTAAGTCTGAAGCAAAAACTGAAACCGTAGTTGGGGAACAGTTTAAATTAGGGGAATTTACCTGTGTACCTGTCATTAAAGTAGGCCTTGGATTTGGTTCCGGAGGCGCTGAAGGCACCGAAGCTAAAAAAGGCAAAGGACAAGGTATGGGAGCAGGAGCAGGAATGGGGATAGAACCCATCGGATTTTTAGTCACTAAGGGTGATGAAATAAGCTTCCTGGAAGCAGTTAAATCACACGGACTCTCTGCCGCTTTTGAAAAAGTTCCTGAACTAATAGAACATCTTGCGGAAAATCGTAGGAAAACCAGAGAAGCAGAAATGGCTTAACATTCTGCATCAATGGAAGGTAATGTTTAGCAGGTCGACTGGATTTAAGGAACGCAGCGAGTTTAGCAAGTTGCAGATTTAATTGAATTTGGTCGACCCTGGTTTCATTTTCAATTAAAAAAGGCATCCAAATGGATGCCTTTTTGTTCTAAATCCTTTTATTTTTGTTTAACTACTCAGACACTCAGTCAGATTCCTGTTGGCTGGCTTCTGTCTTTTAAACAAATTTCTGATCGGGTTAAAGAAGCTTGACAGGGTAAAAGGCTCAAAATCGAACCGCATGATTACCGGTTTTTTATCTTCCCCATCGATCTTCAATCCATTCCTGATCTCAAAATCAATGTACTCAAGCCCTGAAACCTCCATTTCACTGCGGTCTTTTAAGATAAAAGTATTCGCAGATCCTCCAAGATAAAACCTGAAAGTGGTATAGGTACCCGGATTGAGCTCAGGGGCGCTATTGGTCTTAATAAATAATCCCGAGTGCGTACCTTTTATATTTACAAGGTTTCCCTGAGGGAAATCCTTGATTCGGTGCTCTTT
>JABDQK010000304.1 GCA_013042255.1 Flavobacteriaceae bacterium
AGACAGACTCAAAACGATAGAAGAATACTACTTCTCCAGGAAATTAAAGGAAGTGCGAAAATTGATGGCCGACGGAAGACCAATCATTAATATGGGTATTGGCAGTCCCGACCTGTCTCCTTCCCCTGAAGTACTCCGGACATTAACAGAAGCAATTTCTGAAAATGGGGCGCATCAGTATCAGAGCTACCAGGGCTTAGCCGAGCTAAGGCAGGCAATAGCCGATTTCTACTTGGAGAAATTCAATGTAAAAGCCGATCCCGGTACGGATATCCTTCCATTAATGGGGTCCAAGGAAGGGATTATGCATATTAGTATGGCATTCCTCAATCCCGGTGATGAGGTACTGATTCCCGATCCCGGATATCCAACTTACAGGGCTGTGACCCGCCTCGTAGGGGCCACTCCCGTGGCTTATGACCTAAAAGAAGATCAGAATTGGTTTCCCGATCTGGAACAGCTTGGCAAGGAAGACTTAAGCAAAGTAAAACTTATGTGGGTAAGTTACCCACACATGCCTACAGGGGCAGTCGCTTCGGAAAAACAATGGAAGGCACTGGTTGATTTTGCCAGAGAAAAGCAGATTCTGATGGTTAATGACAATCCGTACAGTTTCGTATTGGGTACCAACCCCAAAAGCATTCTTCAAATAGAAGGTGCCACAGAGGTAGCTTTAGAGTTGAACTCCCTGAGTAAAACCTTTAATATGGCAGGATGGCGAGTAGGGATGGTGCTGGGGAAGGCAGATCATATAAATGCTATTTTAAAAGTGAAGAGTAATATGGATTCCGGGATGTTTTACGGAATTCAGAAAGGAGCAATTGCCGCATTGAAAAGCGGGAGAAGCTGGTTTGAAAAACTCGACGAGATCTATGATGCCAGGAGGCAGCACATGTTTGAACTGGCGACACTCTTAAACTGCACCTTCGATCCCAGGGCAGTAGGCATGTTCGTATGGGCAAAATTGCCGCCCGGGGCTCCACCTGCCGAGGAATTTATAGACCAAATTCTATACGAAAAGGATATTTTTATTGCCCCCGGGACCATTTTTGGGAGCAATGGCGAAGGTTATATCCGATTTTCCCTGTGCGTTAAAACGGAAAAGATCGAAGAGGCTATTACACGATTTAAAAATCAGAAATGAAAATAGGAATCATAGGTATTGGTTTGATTGGAGGTTCGATGTCTAAAGACTTGAAAAAGGCATTACCCGAAGCAGAAGTCTTCGGCCTGGATCATAACCCGGAGCATCTGGAAACTGCATTGAAACTCAACATTATTGATAAGATCGGAGAGGAATCTATGCTGGCGGATGCTGATCTGATTTTCCTTGCTATCCCCGTTGATGCCGCTGTAGAAATCCTTCCTGATCTCCTCAACAAGATAAAGGATGATGCGCTTGTCATCGATGCGGGTTCAACTAAATCCCTGATTTGCGCCTCCGTTTCACAACATCAGAAACGAAGAAATTTCCTTGCCTGTCATCCTATTGCAGGAACGGAGTTCTCAGGCCCTGAAGCCGCTATTGAAGGTCTTTATCAGGGGAAGACAAACATTATTTGTGAGGTAGAAAAGACGGCATTCAAACTACAGGAAATAGCCCTTGATCTTTTTTCCAGGATTGGGATGAGGATCAGGTATATGAACCCGGAAGCTCACGATAAACATATAGCTTACGTATCACACCTATCCCATATCAGTTCCTTTATGCTGGGTAAAACCGTAATAGAGAAGGAGAAGAATGAACGCGATATCTTTGATATGGCCGGGAGTGGTTTTGAAAGCACGGTGAGGTTAGCAAAAAGCTCCCCTGACATGTGGACTCCCATATTTGAGCAGAATAAGGTAAATGTGATTGAAACCCTGGAGGAATACATACAGAACCTGGAGGCGTTCAAGGAAAAATTACTCGACAATGACATGGAAGGGATTTATAAAGAGATGGAGAATACCAATAAAATAAAAGAGATTTTAAAAGGAATACCACAGAATAAAATACAAGGATAATATGGAGAATTCAAACGAATTAAGAGGCTGGTTAGATGATTTGGGGCTCTCTCACCCCCTGGTGATAGCAGGTCCCTGTAGTGCAGAAACCGAAAAGCAGGTCTTAGAGATTGCTCATGAACTCAAGGATACAGATGTCAATTACTACAGAGCAGGAATTTGGAAACCGCGAACACGCCCCGGTAACTTTGAAGGTGTTGGGGCTATAGGCCTTAAATGGCTGCAGCAGGTAAAAAATGAAACGGGCTTAAAAACAGCTACAGAAGTGGCCAACCGTACACATGTGGAACTGGCCCTGGAACACGATATTGACCTTCTGTGGATAGGGGCGCGATCTACTGTGAGTCCGTTTATCGTACAGGAAATAGCAGATGCGCTCGAAGGAACCGATAAGATCGTTTTGGTAAAAAACCCGGTAAATCCTGATCTTTCTCTATGGCTGGGTGCTGTAGAGCGACTGCATTCGGCCAACATAGGGAAGTTAGGAGTAATTCACAGAGGATTTTCTACCTACGAAAAATCGAAGTACAGAAATATTCCGGAGTGGCAGCTGGCTATCGAGTTGCAGACCAGATTCCCAGACCTGCCTTTGATCAATGATCCTTCACATATCACCGGGAAGCGGGATATGATTTTTGACGTATCTCAGACTGCCCTTGATCTCAATTTTGACGGACTGATGATAGAGACGCATTGCGACCCTGACAACGCCTGGAGCGATGCAGCCCAGCAAGTAACCCCTAAACGACTTATACAGATCATGGAAGACCTGAAGATCAGAAAGGAAACAGACGAAGAAGCAGATTACAAAAATAAATTGAGTAACCTGCGGGCACAAATCGATATCATCGATAACCAGCTCATCGATATGCTGGGAAAAAGAATGCAGGTATCTGATGGCATTGGGGATTTGAAAAAACAACGAAACGTGGCTGTTTTGCAAACCAACCGATGGAACGCCATCCTGGGTAAGATGATCCTGGAAGGGGAGGCCAAAGGATTAAGCGAGGAATTCGTCCTTAAGATGTTTAAAGCCATCCATCAGGAATCCATCAACCACCAGGAAAAGATCATTAATTCATAAAAGTGTTTTGATACTGTAACAAATGAGACTATGGTGAGTCTTTATGAAAACACTAAAACTGAATTATGAAAAGAGTTATTTTACTTACTGCCCTGCTCATCTCTACAATGAGTTTTTCGCAACGGATCGTCGACAAAGAAGTTGGGGAATTTGATGAAATTAAGGTGTACGACCTGATCGAAGTAAATCTGATCAAATCAAATGAAAACCGTATTCTGATAAAGGGCAAAAATGTGGATGACATTAAATTTGTAAACAGAGACGGCGTCTTGAAACTCCGCATGCAACTTGAAAAGAAATTTCAGGGAGAGGATACCTTCATTGAGGTGTATTATACTGATATCGATGTTATTGACGGGAATGAAGGGGCTAAGATTGTATGCAATGAAACAGTCGAAAAGGACAGAATTACAATAAAAGCACAGGAAGGAGCTCAGATAAAGGTCGGATTGGAAGTCGATCATGTAGATATTCGGGCGGTTACCGGTGGAATAATTGAAGCCTCCGGACTTGCCAGAAACCAGTTTATTGTTCTCACTACAGGAGGTATTTTTGAAGGACAGGAACTCAAAACATCAAATACTTCTGTCAAGATTCTTGCAGGTGGAGAAGCTTCCCTAAGTGCTTCAGATGAAGTAGACATCAATGTCAGGGCTGGTGGAGACGTCTATGTTTATGGCAATCCAAAAAAAGTGAATAAAAATACCCTGGCCGGAGGCCGAATTTATATAAAGGATTAGTCTGATAAAGACAGATAAAACCCCGCAGAATCTTTTGCGGGGTTTTTATTTGCATTTACTTTTTAAATATATATCGGGTAATAAATATTCCTTGTCCGTCACCTTTACCGCCCTCGCTTTCAACAGCACTAGTTACGAAAGCCAATTCCCATCCTTCCGAAATCATCGTATTGATCATAGAGGTAATAATGGCATCGTTTGCAGCGATATTCTGGAAGCGAATACCTCCCAGGTTGTAAAAGTTAAGGAGTTTTGTCTCTTCAAAATTCTTTACTCGAATTTCCCCGCGATCTGATTTATTTCTTGAATTATCTTCTTCAGTTTGAACACTGCTGAAATCCCTGTAATCTTTTTCTTCCAGGGCATTGATGATTCTCGATCTCCCCAGACCATTGGGAACAATCGATTCTACGCTGGTGATAACTTTAAATTGCTGGGCTTCCAGTCCGAGGCTGAAACCAATGGCGAGAAGCATTAAAAAGATGCTTTTTTTCATATAATTAATTTTTAATGGGTTAAACTACTTATTGCACCTTAAAGATAATCCATAGTGTTAAAGGAATATTGTTTCTTTGTGTAGAGATATGAACAAGAATGAAGGGAACTGTTTATAAATCTACCGGGAGTTGGTATACGGTTAAGACTGGCGAAGGAGAGGTATTCGATTGCCGGATAAAAGGTCGTTTCAGGATCAAAGGCATAAAAAGTACCAATCCTATTGCAGTAGGGGATGTGGTAAGCTTTGAATTGGAGAAGACAGGAGATGATACCTTTGGAGTGATCCATGATATTGAAGAAAGGACAAACTACATTATCCGGAAATCAGTTAAGCTTTCAAAACAAACCCATATAATTGCGGCAAATATTGATCAGGTATTTCTGATGATTACGCTCAATAAACCCAAAACCTACACCATTTTTATAGACCGGTTTCTGGCAACCTCAGAGGCTTATGATATAAAAACGGTACTGCTCTTTAACAAAATCGATTCCTATGACGAGGATGAGCTCGCTGAAGTTAAGTACCTCGCAGCACTATACAGAAAAATTGGATATACCTGCCTTGGGATTTCCGCCAAAGAAGGCAGGAATGTAGAGCAGGTTAAAGAAATGATGATTGGCAAGATCAGTATGTTCTCGGGGCATTCAGGAGTAGGTAAAACGACCCTGATCAATGCAATAGAACCCTCCCTGGAATTGAAAACAGCTGAGATCTCTGAACAACACCTACAGGGACAACATACCACCACTTTTGCGGAGATGTACGATCTTAGTTTCGACGCCCGTATTATTGATACGCCCGGTATTAAGGGCTTTGGTCTTGTGGATATGGAGAAAGAAGAAATCGGAGATTATTTTCCTGAATTCTTTGCCCTGAAACAAGATTGTAAGTTTAACAATTGCCTGCATATTGATGAGCCTCAATGTGCTGTAAAAAAAGCTTTGGAAGCTGATGAGGTTTCCTGGAGCAGGTACAAAAGTTACCTGCAAATGGTGAGTGGTGAAGAGGATACTTATCGTTTTGATGATTATGATGGGTAGGAGAGAGGAGAACCTGGAAATATAGTAAAGAATGAGAGCAGTAGTACAAAGGGTGGCCTGGGCACATATTACAGTAGATGAGGAAAAGACCACAGAAATTGAAGAAGGACTTCTTATTCTGATAGGTATTGAAGATGCCGATACCCGGGAAGATATCACCTGGCTTTCAAATAAAATCTCCAATTTACGTATCTTCAACGATGAGGATGGGGTGATGAACCGATCTTTGAAGGAGGTAGATGGAGATGCTATCGTGGTTAGTCAGTTTACCCTTCATGCGAGTACAAAAAAAGGAAACAGGCCTTCTTATATCAGAGCTTCAAAACCTGAGGTGGCCATTCCCTTATACGAGGATTTTGTAAAGCAGCTTGAGCTCGACCTCGGGAAAGATGTAGGAACCGGGATTTTCGGAGCTGATATGAAAGTTGCCTTACTGAACGACGGTCCGGTGACCATCGTGATTGATACAAAAATGAAAGATCTATGAATATTAGCCATGCACAACGAGCCGTAGACGAATGGATCAAAGCCCATGGAGTTCGTTATTTTAATGAACTCACTAATATGGCTCAACTCACCGAGGAAGTAGGAGAAGTTGCCAGAATTATTGCTCGCAGGTATGGAGAGCAGAGTGAAAAACCTTCAGACAAGGATAAGGATCTCGGAGAAGAATTGGCCGATGTTCTTTTCGTAGTCCTCTGCCTGGCCAATCAAACTGGAATTAACCTGCAGGAAGCATTTGACAAAAAACTGGAATTGAAAACCAGGCGAGATCACAAAAGACACCAGGATAATAAAAAACTCAAATAAGAGTACCTTTGTGGACCCTGTTAAAAACAGCGGGCACATATAGGACAATTCAAAACATTATCTCATTGACACTTCATCTTTCAGGGCCGTCAGCTCCAGTTAAGCATTCAAGGATCAGTATCACAGGTTCTAAAAGTGAGTCGAACAGATTATTGCTCCTCCAGGCGCTTTACCCCCAACTCAAAATAGAAAACATTTCCAATGCAGATGACGTAAAAGTAATGAGGAAAGGTCTGAAGGTCAGGACCGGAACCGTGGATATTCATCATGCAGGTACGGCCATGAGATTTCTTACCGCTTACTTCGCTACACGCGAAGGTGTTGAGGTCACCCTCACGGGGTCTTCACGGATGCAGGAACGGCCCATAAAGGTACTGGTTGATGCCCTTCGCCAATTAGGGGCCGACATTGAATACGAGAAAAATAAAGGTTATCCTCCGTTGAGTATACGAGGAAAAAAGCTTGAGCGGTCCAATGTGAGTTTGCCTGCCAATATCAGCAGCCAGTACATTTCTGCCTTACTCCTAGTTGCACCCGGGATGAAGGAGGGTCTGGAACTAGAACTTATCGGGGAAATTACTTCGGTGCCTTACATTAAAATGACGCTTTCACTTTTAAATGAAATTGGAATCGTCACTTCATTTACCGGAAATAAAATCAAAGTAGAACCGGCGGAAGCAGTTTTGCCAAGGACTATACGGGTGGAATCAGACTGGAGTTCAGCTTCCTATTTTTACAGCATTGCTGCCTTTAGTGAAATAGGAACCCATCTGGAGCTCACTTCATATAGTGCCGAAAGCCTGCAAGGGGATCGGGTACTGGCAGATTTATACCGTAGCTTCGGGGTAGATTCCCAATTCAAAGATCAGACCTTGCATCTCAGAAAAAAAGCCCATCCTGCTAAATCTGAGAAGGATAAAAATACCCTATTGAAATTCCATCTGGCCGATGCCCCTGATATCGCGCAGACTATTGCAGTAAACTGCTTTGGCCTGGGAATGGGTTGCCATATAACCGGGCTCCACACCTTAAAAATCAAGGAAACTGACCGACTGGAAGCTCTTAAGACGGAGCTTTCTAAACTAGGGGCTAGCATTGAAGTTTCAGATCACCACCTTGAGCTGGCCCCAGGTGACATGATCAAATCTGACGTATCTATAGCGAC
Source organism: Flavobacteriaceae bacterium (assembly GCA_013042255.1). Taxonomy (GTDB): domain Bacteria; phylum Bacteroidota; class Bacteroidia; order Flavobacteriales; family Flavobacteriaceae; genus Muriicola. Next base: position 7,349 of record JABDQK010000304.1, read on the forward strand.
ATACAATGATCATCGGATGGCCATGGCATTCGCGCCACTGGCCCTAAAAACAGATATATTTATAGAAGATGCCGCCGTGGTTTCCAAGTCGTATCCAGACTTCTGGGAGGACCTGAAAAGACTTAATTTTCAAATTCGCCATGTAGCCGGTTGATTTAATCATCTATTTACTTGACAAGGCCTGTTGCCAGGTCGTATATTTGCAGCTTTTAAATTGATCCTGCATACCAGAATCCCGGTGAAAATTCGGCATACTGTTTTAAAGCCTACAGGATTTTTTAATAGACTAAACATTCTTCTATGAAATTATCACATTTTAATTTTGAACTTCCAAATGAATTATTGGCCGAGTATCCTTCAGAGCACAGGGATGAATCCAAATTGATGGTCGTTCACAAAGAAACAGGAAAGATCGAACATAAGATGTTTAAAGATCTTATCAACTATTTTGAAGAGGACGATGTGATGGTATTAAACAATACCAAGGTATTTCCGGCAAGGTTGTTTGGGAACAAAGAAAAAACCGGGGCGAGGATTGAAGTGTTTTTGTTACGTGAACTGAATGAAGAACAGCGACTCTGGGACGTACTGGTTGATCCTGCCCGAAAAATACGTATTGGGAATAAACTCTATTTTGGAGAAGACGAAAGCCTGGTGGCTGAGGTTATAGATAATACCACTTCTCGTGGACGTACGCTTCGTTTTCTTTATGATGGTGCCTATATAGATTTCAGAAGAAAACTCAGAGAATTAGGTGAGACGCCTTTGCCGAAATACATCAAAAGGGACGTAGAACCCGAGGATGAAAAGCGTTATCAGACTATTTATGCCAAGCATGAAGGCGCAGTAGCTGCTCCTACTGCCGGACTTCATTTTTCAAAGCACCTGCTGAAACGTCTTGAGATAAAAGGGATCAAGTTTGCTGAGATTACACTGCATGTAGGATTGGGAACATTCAACCCGGTAGAAGTAGAAGATTTATCCAAACATAAAATGGACAGTGAAGAACTGGTCATTGATGAACGTGCTACCGAAATAGTGAACACAGCCAAGAACAGGAAGAGAAGGATATGTGCCGTTGGAACTACCGCAATGAGAGGTCTCGAAAGTGCTGTCTCATCAGAACATATGCTCAATACTTTTGATGGATGGACAAATAAATTTATTTTCCCACCCTATGAGTTCAGCATTGCCAACGCTATGGTCACCAATTTCCACCTGCCGAAATCTACATTGCTGATGATGGTTTCAGCCTTTATGGGTCACGATCTAATGAAACGGGCTTATAAAGAAGCTATCCTCGAAGGGTACCGCTTTTACTCCTATGGAGATGCGATGCTGATTATATAAGCAATCCCGACAAACAGATCCCTTATCCTTTTCCTGAGGAGAAAACTAAGGAACAGTTAATTCAAACAATGGAGGCTATCCAAAAGAAAGACATCAGAGCTTTAACAAGGGAAGAGTTGAGGTCTTTTTTCCTGGAAAGGGGGGATCAGGCTTACCGTGGCGATCAGGTATTTGAATGGCTGTGGAAAAAAGGAGCCCATTCATTTGAGGATATGACCAACCTCTCAAAGAGTGTCAGGGCTATGCTGATGGAGCAATACGTGATTAACCATATTGAGGTCGATCACATGCAGCGCAGTAAAGACGGTACAATTAAAAATGCTGTTCGCCTTCACGATGGATTAATAGTAGAGTCGGTCTTAATCCCCACTTCAAAGAGAACAACCGCCTGTGTTTCGAGTCAGGTGGGATGCAGCCTGGATTGTAAATTTTGTGCAACGGCCCGCTTGAAGAGAATGCGCAACCTGAATCCGGATGAGATCTACGATCAGGTGGTTGCCATTGACCGCCAAAGTCGATTATACCACAACCGCCCCCTCAGCAATATAGTTTTTATGGGAATGGGAGAGCCATTGATGAATTATAAAAATGTCCTTAAGGCTATTGATAAAATAACCGGGGATGAAGGATTGGGGATGTCTCCAAAGAGAATCACAGTTTCTACCTCCGGAGTTCCCAAGATCATACGGAAGATGGCAGATGAAGAGGTTAGATTTAATCTTGCCGTTTCCCTTCACTCGGCCATTGATGAGGTCCGGACTTCCATAATGCCCTTCAATGCTACTTTTACCCTTTCCGATCTTCGGGAAGCCCTGGAATACTGGTATCAGAAAACGAAAAGCAGGATTACTTATGAGTACGTGGTCTGGGAAGGTGTTAACGACCGTCAGAAGGATGTGGATGCTCTGGTAGAATTTTGCAGGTTTGCTCCCTCCAAGGTGAATCTCATTGAGTATAACCCTATTGATGACGGGGAATTCAAACAAGCTGATGATATCGCCATTGATATGTATGTCGATGCACTTGAAGCAGCAGGAATTACAGTAACCGTAAGACGTTCACGGGGGAAGGATATAGACGCTGCCTGCGGGCAACTGGCCAATAAATCCTGAAGAAGCTCAGCGTTGGAACACAGTCTGGTATTCTAAATTGAAGAAAAACGTTTGCCGGGCAAGGCCTGCAAATTTTTTACCTAATTTTAAAACTCACAAAGATCTAGTAACAATCCTCTGGAATTGAAAGTTGTCTCGCAAATAAAAGAACCCGTAAGCAGGGAAATGGAATTATTTGAACAGAAGTTCTTTGATTCCATGTCCTCTAAAGTGGCTCTGCTAAATCGAATCACCTATTACATAGTCAATAGGAAAGGTAAGCAGATGCGGCCCATGTTTGTCTTCCTTACGGCAAAAATGGTCAACGACGGGGAGGTAAACGAGCGCACTTACAGGGGAGCATCGGTCATTGAACTTATCCATACAGCCTCCCTGGTTCACGATGATGTTGTGGATGAAAGTTATAAAAGAAGGGGTTTCTTCTCCATCAATGCCTTGTGGAAAAATAAGATTGCTGTCCTGGTAGGGGATTATTTACTCTCCAAAGGAATGCTGCTATCAGTAGAGCACGGGGATTTTGACCTGCTCAGGATAATCTCTGTCGCAATAAGAGAGATCAGCGAAGGGGAATTACTGCAACTGGAGAAAGCAAGACGTCTAGATATCGATGAGGAAGTCTATTACGATATCATCAGGCAAAAAACAGCCACACTTATTGCTGCCTGCTGCAGCCTGGGGGCCTGTTCCGTAAAGCCCGATTCGCAACATGTGGAAACCTTTCGCAAATTTGGCGAACTATGTGGGATGGCCTTTCAGATAAAAGACGACCTCTTTGACTACGGAGAAACGAAAATAGGCAAGCCCACGGGGATTGACATCAAGGAACAGAAAATGACTCTTCCCCTTATTTATGCCCTGAACAAAGCATCGGAAAAAGACAAACGCTGGCTTATCAATTCGGTAAAAAATCACAACAAGGACAAGAAGCGGGTAAAAGAGGTAATTCAGTTTGTGAAAGATCAGGGGGGACTGGAGTATGCCGAATCAAAAATGCACGAATATCAGGAAAAAGCCCTTGAATTGCTGGACACCTACCCGGCCTCCCCTTATAAAGAAGCCCTGCAGCTGATGGTCAACTATGTGGTTGATCGAAAGAAGTAGTTCTCAAGGATTTAATAAGGGCTCATTCTTTTTTTTCATATCCAGGCAACGTTTTTGATGTTTGTCTCGTCTATTAAAACAGAAGGACTAACTACATGAAAATTATTTCATTGTACGAGAACGAGAAGGTTACCCTTAGAAAAGCCATAAAGGGAAACCGGAATGCGCAGCGCACGCTTTATGAAAAACACTCACCTAAAATGCTTTCGGTGTGCAGGCAATACATTAAGGATGTTCATTTTGCGGAGGATGTAATGATAAGCGGATTTGTAAAAGTCTTTAAGGGCTTGCATTCCTTCAGGTTTGAAGGGAGCTTTGAAGGCTGGATACGGCGAATAATGGTTCGTGAGGCCATTTCGTATCTCCGGAAAAATCAGTTTGTGGTATTCGACTCTGAAAAAATTGAAAGTTATACGGAGGAAGTGATGTATCACGAATCCCTTCTGCAGGTTGAAGAAGTCCAGAAGCTGATCGATACCCTGCCAGAAGGCTATAAAATGGTTTTTGTTCTATACGCAGTGGAAGGATATAAGCACAGGGAAATTGCCGAATTACTTCAGATTTCTGAAAGCACATCTAAATCGCAGTTATTTAAGGCAAGGCAGTTTCTGCAAAAACGTATCAGTAGTTTGGAAATCAGGAAGAAGACAAAATCTTAAGAAAAAAATTATGGCAAAGAACCGCTTCGATAATAAAATAAAAGAGGTACTGGAGGAACGAACAATTAATCCTTCCAAGCGCTCCTGGTCTGTTATTGAAACGCAACTGGGATCTGCTAGAACTACGAATGGGGGAGCATATTGGAAATATGGGATTGCAGCAGGATTTATAGGGATTTTATTTATTTCGGTTTCTCTTTTATCTCCAAAAGCTGAGGCACCTATTCCGGGCAATGAGGTAGTCAATTCCAGGAATGAAATCAACCAGGATGTGCCCGCGATAATGGAAGAAGACCCCTCCGAATTAAAATCGGTAATCGCTGTGCAGTCTGAATCAGAGAATGAGACCAGTTATAAACCCGAACAACAGCCGGGAGTGAATGCGGAAATTGCTGAGGTCCTGCCGGAAGATAAAGAAGATCACATGCAGAAATCGGCAAAGGAAATTTTGCAGGCTGAGAAATTGGACATCAAGATTGCTGAAGTTGTGGCACAGGTTGCTATTCTGGAAGAGTCGCAAGGGGTTGTGTCTGATGAAGTGATTGATTCCCTGCTGATGGAAGCTCAGACAGAATTGTTGAAAAAGAGACCTGTTCAGGATTATACTAAGGTCGATGCCCTGGCTCTTTTGGCTGATGTGGAAGAGGAGGTTAATCGCTCCTTCAGAGACCAGTTATTTGAGAAATTAAAGGACGGCTATTTAAAAGTAAG
>JABDQK010000306.1 GCA_013042255.1 Flavobacteriaceae bacterium
GTGAGATGCAGAGATTCACTCTCCGATTTTTCTTTAAAATAGTCGAGGAGGTAGGAAGTAGACTTCCCTGCTCCAAATATTAAAATGTTACGCCTCATTCTTATTTCTTTACCTTTGATTTCAGAAAATACTAAGGTATCAAATTGTTACATTTATCAGAATTTACCGACTTTAAGTTATGAACAGAACAATCTTACTTTTTGGAGTTTTCTTTGGGATTTCAGCCGTTCTTTTAGGGGCATTCGGGGCACACGGATTAAAGGAACTCATCAGTGAGTCGTCTCTCGACAGCTATAAGACAGCCGTAACTTATCAAATGTATCATGCTTTGTTGCTTTTGTGGCTGGGATCAACCTCAAAAATTGCTGAACCAGGTAAAAAGTGGATCTTTTGGTGCCTGCTGCTTGGAGTTATTCTGTTCTCTTTCTCTATCTATTTACTGGCTACAATCAGCCTACATTCGATAAATCTGGAAGGTATCGCTTTTTTGACCCCTCTTGGGGGTGCGTTTCTGATTACCGCATGGTTTCTACTGGGATATCGCATTTTTAAGTACTTTAACTAAAGATGCCATATTTTCTGTGGCGGCCTCCAATATTTTTCTAGTTTTGTGGTATAAAACAAGTCATTTATGACCTCCTCTGATTCATCTACGAAAACGATTTCGTTAAAACCATATGGGATCAATAGTAAAAATGTTCACTATCAATTAGATCCTGAAGATCTTCACAGGATTACTATTGATAATGGAATGGGGAAGGAAGCTTCTTCGGGTGCTCTCGCTGTAAATACAGGCGAATTTACCGGAAGATCTCCCCAGGACCGATTTATTGTCAAAGATGCCATTACCGAGGACAAGGTTTGGTGGGGGCCTATAAATAAACCCTTCGAACCGGGAAAATTTGATGAACTCTACGATCAGGTAGTAGCATATTTATCTGAGAAAGAGGTTTTTGTGCGCGATTGTATTGCCTGCGCAGATGAGGATTATCGGCTGGGAATAAGAGTGATCAATGAATACCCCTGGTCTAACCTGTTTGCCTATAATATGTTTATAAGGCCTTCAGAGACAGAATTAGAGTCATTTGATGCAGATTGGATCGTAGTCAATGCTCCGGGATTTATGGCGAATGCTGAAAAGGCAGGTACAAGACAACACAATTTTGCCATCTTAAACTTTACACGAAAGATTGCCCTGATTGGAGGGACCGGATACACAGGTGAGATCAAGAAAGGGATATTTTCTGCCCTCAATTTCCTGCTTCCCGTTTATCAAAACACCCTCCCCATGCATTGTTCCGCCAATGTTGGTGAAGAAGGAGATACTGCTATTTTCTTTGGTTTGTCTGGTACGGGTAAAACCACCCTTTCAACGGATCCCGACAGAAGGCTTATCGGGGATGATGAGCACGGATGGACCGCAGAAAACACCATCTTTAATTTTGAAGGGGGGTGCTATGCGAAAGTGATCAACTTATCTGAGGAAAATGAACCCGGGATTTTCAAGGCAATAAAGAAAGGAGCCATCCTTGAAAATGTAATTATGGACGAGCAGGGAAATGTCGATTTTGAGGATACGACCATAACCCAGAATACAAGGGTGAGTTATCCTATTTATCATATCGATAATATTCAGGAGCCTTCCATAGGAAAGAATCCCAAAAACATATTTTTTCTCACCGCAGACGCCTTTGGGGTCTTGCCTCCCATCAGCAAACTTACTCCCAGTCAGGCAGCCTATCATTTCATTTCAGGGTATACGGCTAAAGTTGCCGGTACTGAGGCGGGTGTGGTGGAACCCATCCCTTCTTTCTCTGCCTGTTTCGGCGCACCTTTTATGCCCTTGCACCCTACCAAATATGCTGAAATGCTCAGCAGGAAGATGAAGGAGTCTGGAGTAAATGTTTGGCTTGTGAACACAGGTTGGACAGGTGGACCCTATGGAGTAGGAACGAGAATGAAATTAAAATATACCAGGGCCATGATTCACGCTGCCCTGAGCGGGGCACTGGGGCTTTATTCCTATGACACCTACCATATTCATTCTGTATTTGGTGTAGCACAGCCCAGATCATGTCCGGGAGTACCTACAAGTGTCCTTAGTCCGCGCGCAACCTGGAATAACGACGAGGCTTATTACA
>JABDQK010000312.1 GCA_013042255.1 Flavobacteriaceae bacterium
CAACTCTGGCCAGCACTTATAACTACAGGAATCTCAAATTAGGGGTAGGGTTAAACTACCGAACAGGTAAACCTTACACAAAACCACAGGAAGGAAATAACTCCATTATCACCACTGTGTTTCCCAACAGAATCAACTATCAGGATCCCAATAGTAGCAGACTTCCTGATTATTTGCGGGCTGATGCATCGCTTATTTATAACTTCAGCATAGGCGAAAAGGTAAAGGCTTCGGCAGGAGCTTCGGTATTAAATATTCTTGGCAAGCGTAACGTATTAAATATTTATTACCGACTGAACGACCAGAATGAAATCGAAACTGTGGAAAGTATTTCCCTTGGCCTTACTCCTAATGCGAGTTTCAGGATAAGCTTCTAACCCCGATTAAGACGGTTCATTACAATAACATGAGGAAATGTAATCGCCGCAAGGAAATAGATCATAAGGGAGAGAAACAATCCTTGTTTGTCATGAAAGAGGAAATATAGGATCCCCAGACCAATCATTGAAACCAGCCAGTAAACAAAAGAGGTTTTCAGGTATTTAAGCAAGGTATTTTTATTGACCTTCCCATAGAGGTAGGTAGTCTGATCCATCAGGGAAGGGATACTGTGCCACACCACAAAATAAATGCTGAAAGCCCACAAGAGGGAGGCAGTCTTAAAAACAATAGCAAAAACCAGGAGAAAGAATAGTTCCTTCACCAAATTTACTTTGATCTTCTTTTTTATTTGACTCCACAAGTAAATCCCCAGAAAGCCTGCAAAGGAAGTACACAGGACATAGAGATAAAAGGTGGACGGTATCTGTATTCCTGTCACCTGATAAATGATAGAAGATACTTCTTCTGCATTGGTATAGAATAGAAGAAAAAAGATCACCAAACCGTAGCAGCTGTAAAAAACATAGGACAGTGGCGAGGGTTTAACCCTGGTAGACCAGTGTTGTTCTCCGAAATGATAGCTGCTGGCCAGAACGAAAAAGACAAGGGCCAGGGTGGGGACTATCGCAAAAAATACTACTGTCAATGCTATTACAGCCACATAACTTGCCAGAGCTCTTAGGAAAAACTTCTTCTTTGATGTGGAGGAAGTCTGCTGAATAAGCTTCAGATCATTAGAACCATGTAAGATTCCAAAGGTGAAAATTAGAAAATAGGCCAAAACAGCCTCTGCTTCAATGTTAAAATTAACGGTGATCCAGAGGAAGAAAAACGTCAGCACGATCATAAAACCGCTGAAAGTGTTAATATTTTGTTGTTTTTTTTCCAAATCGATAAAATACTGGGTGTAAATTTATGAAATATTGTTTAATCTTTCTTATTTTTGATTAAACAAAATTAACTAATTCTATATCTATGGAAAATTTTTTAGCATCAATTGCACTGGTCTCCAGAATGGCGACCGATGATTATGTAGGGTTTACCTTCTTCGTAGGCTGTATGGCCATGATGGCAGCCTCTGCATTTTTCTTTTTGTCGATGAGTAGTTTTGACAAAAAATGGAGAACTTCAATCCTGGTTTCAGGATTAATTACTTTTATCGCTGCCGTACATTACTGGTACATGAGGGATTACTGGGCAGGATTTGCAGAATCCCCTACTTTCTTCCGCTATGTGGACTGGGTTTTGACTGTTCCACTAATGTGCGTTGAATTCTTTTTAATCCTTAAAGTGGCCGGAGCCAAGAAATCTCTAATGTGGCGCCTTATCTTTGCCTCTGTAATTATGCTTGTTACCGGATACTTCGGAGAAGCTGTATACAGAGACAGTGCAGCTTTCTGGGGATTAATCTCCGGTATCGCATACTTCTGGATCGTATATGAGATCTGGTTCGGCGAAGCAAAAAAGCTGGCAGTTCAGGCAGGAGGTTCTGTGCTGAGTGCTCACAAAACACTGTGCTGGTTCGTATTGGTAGGATGGGCCATTTATCCCCTTGGATATATGGCTGGAACTCCCGGATGGTATGACGGGATTGGTAATATCGGACTCAATATGGACGTGATTTACAACATTGGTGATGCCGTCAATAAAATTGGATTCGGACTTGTGATCTATGGCCTGGCCGTAGCACAGAGCAAAGAAAAATAATTTTCCTGATCACTTATAGAAAAGACCGCTTTCGAGCGGTCTTTTTTATTACATCCTATCCGGAACCTGTATACCTAAAAGTGCAAATCCTCTCTTTATCACCCCGGCTACTTCTGCAGAGAGTAGTACCCTGAATTCTCTGATCGCTTCTTCTTCCTCTCCCAGAATTGATACCTGCTGGTAAAATGAATTAAATTCCTTCACCAGATCGTAAATATAATTGGCAATAAGAGCCGGACTGAACTGCTCTGCGGCAGCCTGTATAACGCCTGGAAAAAGTTGCAACAATTTGATCAATTCCTTTTCCTTCGGATGTAATTCTTCAACATTTATTGTTGAATTATTTATTGTATTTGATTGATCAAAATTAGCCTTTCTTAAAATAGATTGTATTCGGGCATACGTATACTGAATAAACGGACCTGTATTTCCCTGAAAATCGACAGATTCCTCAGGGTTGAACAAGATCCTCTTTTTGGGGTCCACCTTCAGGATATAGTATTTTAGAGCACCTAAACCTATGATCCTGTACAACTCCTGCTTTTCTTTTTCTGAATAAGCATCGAGTTTTCCTAATTCCTCTGAGATAGCCTCTGCAGTTTGTGCCATATCCCTGATCAGGTCGTCTGCATCAACAACAGTGCCTTCCCTGCTCTTCATTTTACCGCTAGGCAGGTCAACCATCCCATAACTGAGATGATAAAGGTGATCTGCCCAATTATAGCCCAGCTTCTTTAGAATCAGAAATAAGACTTTAAAATGGTAATCCTGCTCATTCCCTACGGTATAAACCATCCCGGTGATATCGGGAAAATCTTTTACCCTTTGTATGGCGGTACCGATATCCTGCGTCATGTAGACCGCCGTACCATCGGATCTCAAAACGATCTTCTCGTCCAGACCGTCATCAGTAAGGTCGATCCAGACACTTCCATCTTCCTTTTTAAAAAATACACCTCTATTGAGGCCGTCCTCCACCACATCTTTCCCCAATAAATAGGTATTACTTTCATAATATAATTGGTCAAAATCGACTCCCAGATTTGCATAGGTTTCTTCAAATCCCTTATACACCCATGAATTCATGGTTTTCCATAAGGCCACCACATCCTGATTTCCAGACTCCCACTGGCGAAGCATTTCCTGTGCTTCAAGCAAAATCGGGGCATTTTGTTCAGCTTCCTCCCTGCTCTTGCCTTCACTGACCAACTGCTCTATTTCCTTTTTATAGGCCTTGTCAAAGGCAACGTAGTAATTCCCAACCAATTTATCTCCCTTTAGGCCTGTGGATTCAGGTGTTTCACCATTACCAAATCGCTTCCAGGCCAGCATACTTTTACATATGTGAATCCCACGATCGTTGATGATTTGAGTCTTGTACACTTTGTTCCCCGAAGCCTTCAGAATTTCTGCTACTGAATATCCCAGCAGATTATTGCGGATATGGCCCAAATGCAACGGCTTGTTCGTATTTGGTGAAGAGTATTCTACCATCACGGCCCCTTCTTTCTTTTCCACTGCGACCCCGAAGTTCTCCTCTCCCAGAATTATATTAAACTCCCTAAGGTAATAAGCATCGGAGAAGGTGAGGTTTAAAAATCCCTTAATGACATTAAATCCTGAAACTTCGGCAACTCTATCCAATAAATACTCTCCTATGGCCGTACCTATCTTCTCGGGATTTCCTTTAACAAAACGGAGCATAGGAAAAATCACCAGGGTAATGTCGCCCTCAAAATCCTTCCTTGTGGTTTGAAGTTCAACCGAGGGTAACTCCACTTCGTAAAGCTTGTTAACCGCTTCTTTTACCTTTGAGACAAGTTGCTGCTCCATAGTTTTTAAATGACCTGCTTTGAAGATGTAAAACTACGTATTTTTTAAGCTTTTATGCCTTTTCAAATCGGTATTCCCCATTGTTTTAGGTAACTTTATACAGCTAATGAAAAAGAAAGAATATGTTACTCAACGTATCGTATAACAACAAGGAAATTACCCAAAAAATCGATGAGGAAGTGGGCAAACCGTTTCCCCTGAAAGATCGATGGACCATGGGTGGTATTGGGTCGCCCAAGTTATTCATTACCGAAGCAAGCCTGGAAATCAGGAATCTCCTTATCCTAGACAACAATCTGGATAGCTGCAATGTAGAGCTAAGACCTAAAGGAATTATTGTCAGATTTCGTTCTCTGCTCGAAACCTTTGCTCTGGTTATCCCATTTTACAAGCTCTCCATATATAAAGGCGATCTGGCTATATATTCTATTTACCGCGACCATTACTTTATCAAAGTGAGATCAGACACCAAAGCAATTCAGAAGTTCTTTAAAAAACTAATGGATTACAAAGCCGACAATGCCCCTACAAATATTGAAGATCTCTAAACCATGAAAATTTTCCTGACCGGAGCCAACGGATATATCGGTATGCGCCTTTTACCAAGGCTATTAGAGCTGGGCCATGAGGTAGTCTGTGCCGTAAGAGATCAGAAACGACTTTCTGTTGATGAGGAAACCCTCTCGCGTATTGAGGTAGTCGAAATAGATTTCCTTAAAGAGGTAAAGGCTGATTTAATCCCTGAGGATATAGATGTAGCCTATTACCTCATCCACTCCATGAGTTCTTCTACTCAGGATTTTGATGAAAAGGAAGCGCTGTCTGCCGAAAACTTCAATACTTATATGAATCAAAGTGGGGTAAAGCAGGTCATTTACCTCAGTGGCATTGTAAATGAAGAAGAACTTTCTAAGCATTTAAAATCAAGGAAAAACGTTGAGAATATCCTATATCAGGGATCGTATCACCTCACAGTGCTCCGGGCCGGGATTATTGTGGGCTCAGGGAGCTCATCTTTCGAGATTATCCGAGATCTCTGTGAAAAACTGCCCGTGATGATTACCCCGAAGTGGGTTTTGACCAGGACACAGCCAATTGGAATACGGGATGTTATCAATTTCCTTTCAGGAGTATTGGGCAGAGAAGACACCTACGACGATTCATTTGATATCGGGGGAAAGGATATTCTTACCTACAAGGAAATGCTGCATCAATATGCAAAAGCAAGGGGTTTTAAAAACTGGATAATCACCGTTCCCATCATGACGCCCAAATTATCCTCCTACTGGTTGTACTTTGTTACCTCCACCTCCTACAAGCTGGCAGTAAATCTGGTAGATAGCATGAAGATGGAAGTTGTGGCCAGAGACAATCGCCTGCAGGACCTTCTCAACCTGGAAACCCATACCTATATGGAAGCCATCGACATGGCCTTCAAAAAAATTGAACAGAACCTCGTTATCAGTAGCTGGAAGGACAGTATGGTAAGTGGTCGGTTTCAGAAAAACCTTGAAAAATATATTCAGGTACCCAAATACGGGGTTTTGAAAGATGAAAAGAAGATGAAAGTAGATGATCCCGACCAGGTTCTGCGGAATATCTGGAAAATAGGGGGAGAACAGGGGTGGTACTACGGGAACTGGCTATGGAAAATCAGGGGCTTTATCGATAAGCTTACAGGCGGAGTGGGTCTGCGCAGGGGACGTACACATCCCGATAAGATTTATCCCGGAGATTCTCTGGATTTCTGGAGGGTGCTGCTGGCCGATAAAAAAGGGAAACGCCTCCTTCTATTTGCAGAAATGCGATTGCCGGGTGAAGCCTGGTTGGAGTTTAAGATTGACAAGAACAATGTCCTTCACCAGACAGCTACTTTCAGGCCCAAAGGACTCAGAGGCCGACTATACTGGTACTCCATTGTTCCTTTTCACTACTTTATTTTCGGAGGAATGAT
>JABDQK010000314.1 GCA_013042255.1 Flavobacteriaceae bacterium
ATGAAGGATTTTTGTTCATATTTTGCTGAAAAGCTCGAATTGAATGCCTGAGCAATATGAGGGCCTAATTAGACATATGTAGCCATCAATGGTTCGCGGATGCTCTTGTGTTTGCCTTAAGGAGCATTTTCTTCATGATAGGTGATGTATTAATTCCTGTTAAAGTAGTAAGGAATTCTGTTGTGATTCGTCTACGATGTTTGAAACCAATCCTAAAATAGAATTTTTAAAATCGTTATTTGTGCCCGTAGATCCAATTAAGAAATTACTTTTTGTATACAATGCAGATTCGGGACTGATGAACGGCTTCTTTGATGCCGCACACAAAGCTCTGAATCCCGATACTTATCAATGCAGGCTTTGCGCACTAACCTATGGGAAGTTCAGGGAGAAATCGATCTGGAAAAGATTTCGAAAGGAACATAACATCCCTATGGAATTTCTGCATAAGGACGAGTTTTTAGCGCAATACTCCTCCAAATTCATGCCTCAGTACTCTTTCCCTGTTGTTCTTGAACTCTCCGACCATGAAATAGGACTTTTTTTAGGTGCTGAAGAAATCAATGAATTACATAAGACCGAAGAATTGATCGAGGCAATCCGGAGGAGATTGGATTGAAAAGATGATCCAATGTGAAATAAATCCAAGAAATAGGGGGGTTATTGCTGCTGCTTGAAAAATTCAATATTTATACCATCTATATAAGCCAGAATCTCATCTCTGCCAACTGCTTTAAGGGAGGATGTCACAAAATACTGCGGAGCTTCTTCCCACAAGTCGTCAGTCATTGTTTTAAGATACGCCTGAACCTGCCTGTCGATAGCCTTGGGTTTGAGTTTGTCTGCCTTTGTAAAAATGATTGAAAACGGGATCTGATTTTCCCCCAGCCAGGCCATAAAATTGAGGTCTATGGGTTGGGGTTCGTGGCGAATGTCGATTAGTACGAATGCACTCAGAAGTTGGGATCTTTTTAAAAAGTACTCGGTAATATATTTTTGAAAAGTTTTTTTGTCTTTTTTCGATACCCTGGCATAGCCATATCCGGGTAGATCGACTAAAAACCAGTTCTTATTGATTTTAAAATGATTGATCAGCTGGGTCTTGCCGGGCCTGCCCGAAGTCTTGGCCAGGGACTTACGCTGAGTAAGCATATTGATCAGCGAACTTTTTCCCACATTGGATCGGCCTATAAAGGCGTATTCGGGAATGGGATCAGAAGGGCAATGGGCAACACTGGAATTGCTCATGACAAAGTCGGCCGACTTTATTTTCATGATTTCCGGATTTAGAATTTACGATTCTCCAACCATTTGGCAAGAACTTCATTGAATTCATCGGGATGTTCCATCATAGGGGCATGTCCGCATTTCTCAATCCAGAATAAATCTGAATCGGGTAGAAGTTCATGAAACTCTTTGGCTACATTGGGAGGTGTTACAGAATCGTTTTCCCCCCAGATAATACATGTAGGGGTGAGCATATGAGGCAGGTCTTTGGACATATTATGCCTGATGGCACTTTTGGCGATTGCCAGAGTTTTAACCAGTTTCATCCGATCATTTACAGTGGCAAATACCTCATCGACTATTTCTTTGGTCGCAACTGCAGGATCATAGAATACATCCTGAGCTTTTTTCTTGATAAATTCATAATCCCCTCGTTTGGGATATCCATCTCCCATAGCACTTTCATAAAGGCCGGAGCTACCGGTGATAACAAGTGCCTTTACCATTTCAGGGTATAATTTGGTATGCAGTAATCCAATATGTCCGCCTAAAGAGTTTCCCAGAAGAATCACATCTTTTAACCCTTTGTATTCGATGAACTGTTCGAGGTATTTGGCAAAATTCTTAACGTTGGTCTTGAGCATCGGCATGCTGTAGATTGGCAATTCGGGAACAAGTACCTGATACCCTTTTTTTGGAAAGTAATTGGTTACACCCTCAAAATTACTCAGCCCTCCCATCAGGCCGTGAAGTATGATCATTGGCGTGCCTTCACCGACTTCTATATATCGGTATTTCCCATCGGTCTTAATTGAATTCTCCATGCTCGACAGCTTCGGTTGTCAGTTGGCAAATATAGGCATTTCCCTCATATACGGCCATTTTATTGAGATGACCCTGAATTGTCAATACATCTTAGCTCTAAATACTTTGAGGCATTGCGGACCATTGTATTTAACACAATTACAAAGGAAGTCTCAAAGGTTAAATATTATACTTTTTATGAACAAAGTGGTAATTTGTGGTAAATAGTGGTAATAATTTCTATATATTTGAGTTTATATACGGTAGACCAACCAGATTTGAATGATCAATTTCATTGGAACATACGAATGCAAGGCCGATGTAAAAGGGAGGGTAATGATACCCGTTACCCTTAAGAATCAAATGGCTCCCGTAATAAACAAGGGCTTTGTGATCAAGCGCTCTGTTTTTCAGCCTTGCCTGGAACTTTATCCCATGGAAGAATGGAATCTGCTTATGCAGAAAATGAACCGTAAAAATCGATTCAAGAAAAAGAATAACGATTTCATAAGAAGGTTCTCTGCCGGGGTTAAACCTGTTGAGATCGATGCCACTGGCCGATTGTTGATTCCAAAAAACCTTATTGCTATTGCTGGTATTTCCAAGGAAGTGGTGCTGAGTTCGGCTATTAATATAATTGAAATCTGGGATAAGGACAGCTACGAAAAAGTACTGGATGAAACCGCTGAGAATTTTGCAGAATTAGCTGAAGAGGTAATGGGTGAAGATGGTGATGAGTTATCATAATCCGGTATTGCTCGGTCCTTCAGTGGACGGGCTCAACATAAAAAAAGATGGTGTCTATGTAGACATCACGTTTGGAGGGGGAGGTCATTCCAAAGCAATATTGGAAAGGCTGGGAAAAGAAGGAAGGTTGATCGCTTTTGATCAGGATGAGGACGCTCTGGACAATGAGATAAAGGATGACCGATTTACTCTGATCAATGAAAATTTCAGGTACCTCGGTCAGTTTTTAAAGTTCTATGGAATTCGGAAAGTGAATGGGATCCTTGCAGATTTCGGTGTTTCCTCACATCAATTCGACAGTGCAAAGCGCGGTTTTTCTACTCGTTTTGAAGGCGATCTGGACATGAGGATGTCACAAAGAAATGAACTGTCGGCTTACGAAGTGATCAACGAATACTCAGCAAAGGATTTGGGGCGGGTTTTAAAGCTGTATGGCGAACTCAGAAATGCCGATGCTATGGCCAGGAGCCTGGTTGAGGCAAGAGAAAAGAATCCCGTAAAGACCTCGTCAGAACTGAAGCATGTTCTAAAAAGGTTTTTACCTGCACATAAAGAGCATAAAATTCTGGCCCAGATTTATCAGGCAGTGAGAATTGAAGTGAATCAGGAATTGGAGGCCATTAAGGAATTTTTGCTTCAGACACCGGATTTGCTGGTTGAAGGAGGACGCTTGAGTATAATCAGCTACCATTCCTTGGAAGACAGATTGGTAAAACGGTTTATCCTAACGGGGAACTTTGAAGGGGAATTGGAAAAGGACTTTTACGGAAAACCTATAAAACCATTTAAAAAAATAGGAAATCTGGTGGTCCCCACAGAAGAGGAGATTAAACAAAACAACCGGGCACGAAGTGCCAAATTGAGAATTGCAGAACGCATTTAAAAATATTGAGCAACGAAATGAAAAAAGGAATCGTATCCATTTTAAAAGGTAAGTTTCTCGTTAGTGGGGACGCTCCAAAAAACTGGCTGTTCCTGGTGTTTGCTTCATTTCTGGCAACAGTGATGATATCGAGCTCCCACAGTGCCGACAGAAAAGTACATCAGCTTGCTGCTCTTAACGAAGAAGTAAAGGAATTGCGCAGTCAATTTGTGGAGATACGTTCGGATGTGCAAAAGCTAAAATTAGAGTCGACTGTACGTTTGACCGTTGCAGACAAAGGTCTGCTCCCGTCCGAGACACCGCCAAAGAAGATTAAAGTAAAATCAATCACCCCTTAAATGGCATTTACCAGTAAGCACATTTTAACCAGGTTATATCTCGTTGCCGGAGGACTGTTCGTTTTTGGCGGCCTGGTTCTGTTTAAGCTGGTGAGTATTCAAATGGTGCAGGGTGATAAATACAAAGAACTGGCTTTGCAGCGAACAGAGAAAATGTTCACTATCCCTCCTAACCGGGGTAATCTATATTCTGATGATGGAAGTTTGCTGGCAACTTCTGTTTCCAAATACGCTATCAGATTTGATGCAGTTACGGTAAAAGATGAGGATTTTCAGAAGTATGCCGGACCGCTTGCTGCCAAACTGGGTGCGTTATTAAATAAGCCCGCATCTCATTTTGAACGCCTACTTCGCAAAGCTAAAGCCAATAAAAACAGATATGCTCTAATCGCCCGAAACCTGGATTATTCCCAGTATATGAGTATAAAAGAGTTCCCACTTTTTAATATGGGACCATACCGGGGTGGTTTGATAGTAGATCAGAAAACAGTACGCGAACACCCTTTGGGAAAGATCGCCGAACGGAGCGTAGGATACGAGCGATTTGATGAAAACGGCTATGTTACCCGTGTAGGCCTTGAAGGTGCTTTTGGCGAATACCTGAGAGGGAAAGAAGGGAAACGACTCAAGCAAAAAATTGCCAAAGGGCAATGGAAGCCTATCGGACTCGACAATATTATAGAGCCTCAGGATGGGTACGATGTTATTTCTACCATTGATATCAATATCCAGGACATCGCCCATCATGCCTTGCTCAGGCAGCTGGAAAAATACAAAGCCGACCACGGTTCTGTCATCGTTATGGAGACACATACAGGGGAGATTAAAGCAATCTCTAATTTGGGCAGGACGGCTGATGATAAATATTACGAAAGACTGAATTATGCTGTTGGAGAATCACATGAGCCGGGATCGACATTTAAACTGATGTCACTGGTGGCGGCTCTGGAAGATAAAGTGGTAGATACAAGCAGCATTATTGATACAGAAAAAGGGAGGTGGCGCCTTTACGACCGAATCGTGAGAGATTCAAAACACGGCGGATATGGTAAGATTTCTGTAGCTGAAGCTTTTGAAGTTTCATCCAATACGGCATTTGCCAAAATGATTCACAATAATTATAAGAACAATCCCCAGGCATTCGTCAACCGACTTATGCAGATGGATCTGCATAAAGATCTAGGTCTGCCAATAAAGGGAGAAGGGGTGCCGGTGCTTAGAAATCCGGGGGACAAAGGCTGGTCTGGAATTTCCCTGGCATGGATGTCTCACGGCTATGAAGTGGCCCTGACTCCCCTACAGACACTCGCTTTTTACAATGCAATTGCCAACGACGGAGAACTTCTTAGGCCGAGACTTATTAAGGAAGTAAAAGAGTGGAATAATACCATTCAGGAATTTGACAAGGAAGTGATCAATCCTGCTATATGTTCTAAGGAGACCGTGCGCAAGGTACAGCAATTACTTAAAAATGTTGTGGAGCGAGAGCATGGAACAGGCCACAGATTATATGCTGAGGACTTTTCAATGGCAGGCAAAACGGGTACGGCCCAAAAGAATTACGTGGGGAAAGATCCGGATAAGCTAAGGTACATTTCCACCTTTGCAGGGTATTTCCCTGCGGATAATCCTAAGTATTCCTGCATAGTGGTTATCCATGAACCCGATAAGAGTGTAGGATACTACGGCGCCGATGTGTCAGGGCCGGTATTCAAATCCATAGCACAAAAGATTTATTCAAATAATCCACTTGTCGATGAGGTAGCAGACCTTGAACCCTTTAACGAGGCACTTGAAGATGCTTATGAATCATATTATCAGGAAGCGCAGAAAGAATTGACGACCATGCCCAATTTAAAAGGTATGAGTGGGATGGATGCCATTTCCATCCTGGAAAACCTCGGCCTGCAGGTAGAAGTTAAAGGCAATGGAAAAGTAAAAAAGCAATCGGTAAGTCAGGGAACCCGTCTTAATCAGGTTTCTAAAATAGTTCTCGAACTCTCATGAAGTCATTAAAAGACATATTATATGGGGTTAGCCTTACGGCAGTTAGCGGTACTACGGCCAAACTGGTGAATCAAATATGTTTTGATTCCCGAATGGTTGCTCTGGATGATGTCTTTGTTGCTATAAGAGGAACACAATCTGACGGGCACGATTATATAGAAAAAGCCATTGCCAAAGGAGCCAATGCAATTATTTGCGAGCAGTTACCGGATAATCTCGTCAATGAAGTAAGTTATATCGAAGTAAGTGATACTAAAAAGGCGCTGGCCATTATGGCCTCAAATTTTTATGGCAATCCCTCTAAAAACTTAAAATTAATAGGGGTTACAGGTACCAACGGGAAAACAACGGTAAGTACTCTTTTATACCAACTCTTTAAGAAAGCCGGGTTTAAGGTAGGGCTGCTATCAACCATCAGGATCATGGTTGACGACAAGGAATACGACACTTTACACACTACCCCTGATGCCCTTACCATAAATTACCATTTATCCCTGATGAGTGAGGAAGGAGTGGAATACTGCTTTATGGAAGCCAGTTCGCATGGCATCGATCAGAAACGTACAGAAGGTCTTGTTTTTGCGGGGGCCATTTTTACTAATCTCTCGCATGATCACCTTGATTACCACAAATCCTTTGCCGATTACAGGGATGCAAAAAAGGCCTTGTTTGATCATCTGCCTAAAACAGCCTTTGCCTTATCAAATATGGATGATAAGAACGGACTGGTGATGCTGCAGAATACCAAGGCCAGAAAATTCACATATGCCCTTAAATCCTATGCTGATTACAGGGCACAAATCCTGGAAAATCAATTTAGCGGGCAACTGCTGAAGATTGATAACAATGAATTATGGACTAAGCTCATTGGAAATTTCAATGCTTACAATGTACTGGCGATTTATGCAACCGCTGATTTGCTGGGGTTAGATAAGCTCGAAACCCTGAAGTTGCTAAGTGAGCTGGAAAATGTAAGTGGTAGATTTCAATACTATATATCAAAGAATCGCATAACGGCTATTGTTGATTATGCCCATACGCCGGACGCTTTAAAAAATGTACTGGAAACAATCAGTGCATTGAGGACTGGAAATGAAAACGTCATCACCGTAGTGGGGTGTGGTGGTGATCGTGACAAGTCTAAGCGTCCGGTAATGGGGCATATCGCTACCTCCCTGAGTAACAAGGTCATTTTTACCAGCGATAATCCAAGGACGGAACCTCCCGCCACCATTATTTCAGAAATGGAAGCAGGGGTAGAGCCTCAGAACACAATGAAGGTGCTGTCTATTGAAAACAGGAAACAGGCGATCAAAACAGCCTGCCAGCTTGCCGATGCAAAGGATATAATACTCCTTGCCGGGAAAGGACATGAAACCTACCAGGAAACCAATGGCAACAGAACTGATTTTGATGATTTTAAAATTGTCAAACAAGTATTGAAGGACCTAAAAAAATAGTGAGAAGAACTTATGCTGTATTATTTGTTTGAATACTTAGAAAAACAATACCAGTTCCCTGGGGCGACACTCTTCCAGTTTCTCTCCTTCAGGGCAGCCATGGCAGTATTACTCTCCCTTATTCTGGCTACAACACTTGGAAAGCGCATCATTCTTTTTCTCAGAAAGAAACAAATAGGCGAGACAGTGCGCGATCTTGGACTCGACGGACAAAAACAAAAGCAGGGAACACCCACTATGGGCGGACTTATCATCATTATGTCAACCCTGGTACCTGTACTTCTCTTCGCCCGGCTCGATAATGTTTACGTAATCCTGTTGATTGTAACCACCCTATGGATGGGAATCATCGGATTTATAGATGACTATATCAAAATATTTAGAAAGAATAAACAAGGCCTTAAGGGGCGTTTCAAGATACTGGGACAAGTGGTCTTAGGTTTGGTAGTGGGAGCTACCCTCTTTTTCCATCCTGAGGTGACCATGAAGGAAAAGAACAAAACAATCATCACAGAGAGTTTTGAAGTGCAGGAGGTAGAAGGCAAGGAACTAAAATCGACCAAGACCAATATTCCCTTTTTTAAGAACAATGAGCTTGATTACGGGGATTTGATTTCATGGATTGGAGGAGATGTGCAAAACTACGCCTGGCTCATCTTTATCCCCATAGTCATATTTATTGTGACCGCGGTTTCTAACGGTGCCAATCTCACAGATGGAATCGATGGCCTGGCCGCAGGTACTTCTGCTATTATAGTCTTAACTCTGGGCATTTTTGCCTGGGTATCGGGTAATATCATTTTCTCAGACTATCTCGATATTTTTTATATCCCCAGAGCGGGAGAGCTGGTGGTGTTTATTTCTGCTTTTGTAGGAGCACTAGTCGGATTCCTTTGGTACAATGCCTTCCCTGCACAGGTCTTTATGGGGGATACAGGAAGTTTAACCATAGGAGGTGTGATTGCAGTTATTGCGATCATCGTGCGAAAGGAATTACTGATACCCCTGCTATGCGGGATTTTCTTCGCCGAGTCACTCTCTGTAATGATGCAGGTAAGTTATTTCAAATACACCAAGAAAAAATACGGAGAAGGGAAGCGAATATTTCTAATGTCGCCTCTTCACCACCATTATCAGAAAAAAGGATATCACGAAAGCAAGATTGTCACCAGATTCTGGATTATCGGAATCTTACTGGCCATTGTAACCATTGTAACCTTAAAAGTGAGGTAGATGGAGCGATTAGTGATCCTGGGGGGAGGCGAAAGTGGTGTAGGCACGGCCATCCTGGGGAAGCAGAAGGGGTTTGAAGTCTTTGTCTCAGATAAAGGCCTGATAAAGAAAAAATATAAAGACGTTCTTATACATGATGGATTGGAATGGGAAGAAGGAGGACACACCGAGGCTGAGATTTTGAATGCCGATCTGGTGATGAAGAGTCCGGGAATCCCTGATAGAGTTCCTCTGGTTCAGAAACTGCTCAAAAAAGGTATTCCTGTGATATCGGAGATCGAATTTGCCTCGAGATATACAAAGGCAACTATCATCGGGATCACCGGCAGCAATGGAAAGACAACCACGACCATGCTTACACATCACATCCTGGAACAGGCTGGATATTCGGTTGGAATGGCAGGAAATATCGGGGATAGTTTTGCAAGGATGGTAGCTGAGACCGAAAAGGAATTTTATGTGTT
>JABDQK010000320.1 GCA_013042255.1 Flavobacteriaceae bacterium
ACACCCCCACAAGGAGGATCAAAGGACGCTTTGATGAATTGTCAAAAGTGAGAAAATACAGGGAATCTATCCCTGACTGGATAGATGATTTGGGGCTAAAAGCCTTTGGGGAAAAATTCTGGGAGAAAGAATTAAATGCGCTGAATCAGCTGGCACCCGTAGTGCTGAGAACCAATACTCTTAAAACCTCCATGCCATACCTGAGACAGCGATTAGAAGAGGAAGGAATCGCTACAGATCCTATTTCCGGATACCCGCATGCCCTGGTTTTAAGAGAGAGAACAAATGTCTTTACAACACAGGCCTTTAAGGACGGGTGGTTTGAGGTGCAGGATGCCTCTTCCCAGCTCGTTGCTCCCATGCTGGATGTTGCTCCGGGTCTGAGGGTCGTAGATGCATGTGCCGGGGCCGGGGGTAAATCTCTTCATCTTGCAGCCCTGATGGAAAATAAAGGACAATTAATAGCCCTGGATATATATCCAAAAAAACTTCATGAACTAAAGCGGCGTGCCCGAAGAAACGGGGCTCATAATCTGGAGACGAGGTTAATCGACTCTTCAAAAGTGATTAAAAAACTTCATCAGAAGGCAGACAGAGTGCTTATTGACGCTCCCTGTACAGGTCTTGGTGTTCTCAGAAGAAACCCGGATACCAAATGGAAACTCCAACCGGAGGACCTGGAAAAGCTAATCATCATCCAGAGAGATCTTTTGAAAGACTACAGTAAGATGGTGAAACCAAAGGGAAAATTGGTATATGCCACCTGTTCAGTGCTTCCTCAGGAAAATGACCAGCAGATAAAAAACTTTTTAGACTCTGAAGAGGGTAAATTGTTTTCACTTGCAGAAGAGCGGCATATCTATGCTCATAAAACAGGATATGATGGCTTTTATATCGCTTTACTGCAAAGGGATTGATCATTTCTGATATCTGAGAAGGGTAAAGTAATGAACAATGACCCTTGAAAACTGTTGATAGGTGGATGTTAAAAAGCGACAGATTTAATGTAAATTTGGGCTCTTAAAATCCTGTTTAAACCTGGTTTATGATCTATTTTTTCGGGGATCCTTCTGATAAAGTATACGCGGTAGAATCGCAAAAAGAACTAAGCGAACCCGACATGGGGAAACTAAGCTGGCTGTTCGGCAACCAGCATGTGATATCTTCAGCGTCTGTCGACGCTTTTTTTATTGGACCAAGGGCAGCAATGGTCACTCCCTGGAGTACCAATGCTACTGAGATCACCCAGAACATGGGCATCACAGGGATAAGCAGGATTGAAGAATTTCAGGCTGTACCTGAAGGCTACAAGGATTACGACCCTATGCTTTCCCAGAAGTACACTTCCCTTACGCAGGATATCTTCACCATCGCAGTGGAGATAGAAACTATTTTGCCTATATCAGATATCGGGGCCTATAACCAGAAGGAAGGCCTGGCCCTGAGTGCAGAAGAGGTAGCCTACCTTGAAAATCTTTCAGAGAAACTGGGAAGGCCACTGACTGATTCTGAAGTCTTCGGCTTTAGTCAGGTAAATTCAGAACACTGCCGACATAAGATCTTCAATGGGGTTTTTGTCATCGATGGAGAAGAGAAACCATCCTCCCTCTTTAAACTGATCAGAAGGACATCAGAAAAAAATCCGAATAACATAGTATCGGCTTATAAAGACAATGTGGCTTTCATCAAAGGTCCGCAAGCCGTTCAGTTTGCGCCGGCTACGCCTGATAAACCCGATTATTACAAGGAATCCAAATTCGAGTCGGTTCTCTCTCTCAAGGCCGAGACACATAATTTTCCCACTACCGTAGAACCCTTTAATGGCGCTGCAACAGGATCAGGAGGGGAAATCAGAGATCGACTTGCAGGGGGTAAAGGATCGCTTCCCCTGGCAGGGACCGCCGTCTATATGACGTCTTATTCCCGACTGGAAGAAGATCGGCCCTGGGAACAGGCAAATGCAGCCAGGCCCTGGTTATATCAAACCCCTATGGACATTCTGATCAAAGCATCGAACGGAGCTTCTGATTTTGGAAATAAATTCGGCCAGCCACTGATCGCCGGTTCAGTACTCACATTTGAGCACCAGGAACATAAGCGCATGCTGGGATATGACAAAGTGATCATGTTAGCCGGTGGAATCGGGTATGGAAAAGCTGATCAGGCGCTGAAAGACAAGCCCAATAAGGGAGATAAGATAGTAATTTTAGGCGGGGATAATTACCGTATCGGGATGGGTGGAGCTGCCGTATCCAGTGCAGATACAGGGGAATTCAGTTCTACCATAGAACTCAATGCCGTACAAAGATCCAACCCGGAAATGCAGAAAAGGGCTGCCAATGCCATACGTGGCCTGGTAGAAAATGATAAAAACCCCGTAGTATCTATTCACGACCATGGGGCAGGTGGCCATCTCAATTGCCTGTCTGAACTCGTGGAGGAAACCGGTGGGAAAATAGATATGGACAAGCTGCCAATTGGAGATCCCACCCTCTCTGCAAAAGAAATTATCGGAAATGAATCTCAGGAACGTATGGGATTGGTGATAGGGGAAAAAGATTGCGCCTTTCTCGAACGTATCGCATCCAGAGAACGGGCTCCCATGTATAAGGTGGGCGTCGC
>JABDQK010000326.1 GCA_013042255.1 Flavobacteriaceae bacterium
CCACAAATCAACCCTTTATGAAATTAAGAAGTATAGTTGTTGACGATTCATCTATGCAGCGAATGGCAGTTGCAAAGCTGGTGAATAATCATCCGAATTTAGCCCTGGTTGCGGAGTACAGCAACGCTATTGAAGCCAAGAACGGCATCAAGAACAATGAGATCGACCTGATCTTTCTCGATGTAGAAATGCCGATTATCAGCGGTTTTGATCTGTTGGAGTCTCTTGAAAACAGTCCGCAAGTCATCCTAATCACCGGAAAACCTGATTATGCTCTTAAAGCATTTGATTATGATGTAACCGATTATTTGCACAAGCCAATTACAATGGCCCGTTTTGATGCCTCTGTTAAAAGAGCCGTGGCCAAGTACGAGCAAATGAACCAGGTAGCCGAAGACGAAGAACATATCTTTGTTAAGAGCAACCTGAAAAAACGAAAGGTAATCCTCAATGATATCAAATGGATTGAAGCGCTGGGTGACTACATTAAATTAGTTACCGATGAGGCCAATATCGTTATCCTTTCAACCATGAAGGCTTTCGAAAAGCAATTACCGGCCGAAAAGTTCCTCAGAATTCATAAATCCTATATTGTGAATCTGGAGAAGATCGAAAAATTTAACAGTAAGAATGTCGAAGTAAGTGGCCGATCTATTCCACTTAGTCGAAATAAGAAAACAGAACTGGCCGAGGCGTTAAGTAACGTCTGATCAGAAGTAATCTACGTCGTAGATTACCCGCACACTTCTGTACCAGGAGATAGCATTGAAGGAATTTTCAATTCTTTTAATGCTATTTTTTGTTTTGGACAGGGATTGTTCCCGGGGAATCTTCATCAATAGCTGCTTAATATACTGGTTCCTGATCCTTGCTACCGGTGGAAATTCAGGACCAAGTACCTGTTCCCCAAAAACATTGCGCATAGCTTTTCCAAACCAGCTGGCGGCTTCATTTAAAGTATTGTAATCCCTGTGTTTAAAAGTGATCTTGATAATCCTGTTCACAGGTGGATAATGATATTCCCTCCTTTGTTCCATTTGCTCCCTGTACAATTCCAGATAATCTCCTGCTACCACCTGCTGCAATACATTGTGACTAGGATTATAGGTCTGGATTAGCACCGTACCCCTTTTCTCTGTTCTTCCTGCCCTGCCGGCTACCTGGGTAAGCAACTGAAAGCTGCGTTCGTGAGCTCTGAAATCAGGAAAATTTAAAAGGGAATCGGCATTCATGATTCCTACAAGGTTTACATGCCTGAAATCAAGGCCTTTGGTTACCATCTGTGTTCCAACGAGGATATCAAATTCCTGCTTGGCAAAAGCAGTTATAATCTTTTCATAAGCGTATTTCCCCCGGGTAGTATCAAGGTCCATGCGCCCTACTCTCGCTTCAGGGAACATCACTTCCAGTTCTTTCTCTATCTGCTCGGTTCCAAATCCTTTGGTATCGAGTGTGGAACTACCACAAGCCTTGCACCGGGGTTGCATCTGTTCATGAAATCCGCAATAATGGCACCGCAATTGATTTTTGCCCTGGTGATAAGTAAGACTAACATCACAATTGGGGCATTGGGGTGCATGTCCGCAAGTTGTACACTCTACTATGGGAGCGTATCCCCTGCGGTTTTGAAAAAGGATGACCTGTTCGCCAAGGTTCAGCGTATTCTCTATCTGTTTCTGCAGGGTATCAGAAAAATGCCCTGTCATCTTTTTTCTGCGCGATGCATCGCGGATGTCAACTAAATGCACTTCGGGCAGGAGCACACCCCCATAGCGCTGATCCATTTTTGAATATCCATATTTACCCGACTTTACATTGTAAAAACTCTCTAGGCTCGGGGTTGCCGAACCCAGTAACACCTTAGCCTTGTGTAAGCTGGCTAAAACCACAGCGGTATCCCTGGCGTGGTACCTGGGAGCCGGATCGTATTGCTTAAAGGAATTCTCATGTTCCTCATCCACCACCACAAGGCCAAGTCGGGAAAATGGCAGAAAGAGGGAGGACCTAGCCCCGATTACCACCTGTGCCTTATCAGCTCCTTTGCGAACATTATTCCATACTTCTACCCTTTCATTCAGGCTGAATTTTGAATGAAAAACCGATACATTTCCTCCAAAGCATTGCTGCAGTCGCGAAATAAGCTGAGTAGTAAGTGCAATTTCCGGAAGAAGATACAAGACCTGTTTTCCCTCACTGAGAACAGTTTCCATGAGTTTCATGTAAACCTCCGTTTTTCCGGAAGAGGTTACTCCGTGCAGCAGAACAACATCTTTCTCCTTAAAAGCCCCCCTGATTTCATCAAGGCTATTCTTCTGAAAGTCACTTAATTCAGGTGTTTTTTCCAAATCGGATTCTCCGTGAAAGGAAATCCTGTCTGTTCTGATCATCTCCTCTACCAAAACTCCTTTGTCGAGTAATGTCCTAATTATACTGGAGGTAGTGCCGCTTTTCTTCTGTAATTCAACACTGCTCATAGGTTTTTTTGTCTCAGCTTGGACCTGAAACAAGGTGAGGAGGACTTCCCGCTGTTTCGGTGCTCTGCTTAATTCATCGAGTAGGCCAACAAGAGCTTCTTCAGATTCGTATTTCGGATGTATCCTAACTGTACGTATCTGCTTAGGTTTATACTGGCTGTGAAGCGTTTCCTGTAGTTCGATATAGCCCTTCTCCATCATTCGGTTTAATATGGGCAAAACGGTCTTTTTATCCAGGATCTCAATCACCTCCCTGATCCTGAGGGATCCTTTGTTTTCTAATGCTTCAAGGATCATAAACTCCTGATTGTCGAGCAGCTGTTCTTCAAAATCCCGACTCGTATTTTTCAGAACAAGGGTTTCGCTTTCCAGTAAAAATGCCCCAGGGACAGCTGATCTGAATACCTCCCCCAGGGTACACATATAATATTCCGAAATCCACTGCCAGTGCTGCAGCTGAAGTTCAGTTACTAGAGGAAGCGAATCGATAACCTCATGGATTTCTTTGGCCTCATAAGCCTGAGGAGGATTGTTATGAATGCGATAGACCAAAGCCGTGTATATTTTCGACTTCCCAAATGGTACCGCAATTCGCATTCCCTGCTTTAAAATGGAAGCAATCTCTGCATTCACCCTGTAGGTAAATAGTTTCTCCAGAGGAATGGGCAACACAACATCGACGTACTGTTCCATAGGCAAGCTTTAAGAAAATGCTCTTTTCCAGACCCGGGTTCTATAAATGAAATCCCTGGAATCACTTGCTTCTAACCGGTCTGATTTTATGGGATTTATCAGGATTTTGTAATGGCACTCCCTGCCCGATTTGGGATCAAGGACATATCCGTTTTCTAATTCATTTTTCCCGATTTTTATAAGTTTGCTTAAAACAATCATACCCCTCTTAGGTTGGTTTTTTCTGTTACATCGTCAATGGTTTTCCCAAATCCCAGTACGGACTGGATATTCAACCCTGATATCAGAGAAGAAAATATTATTAACAGGAGAAGTGTTTTATTCATCATTCACTTTTGAACTTACATTTTGCCTGAGGCTGTTCAATGTTGCATTCAATTCAAAGCCCAGGAGTAGAATATTCGAATTCAACCAGATATAAACCATTAAAATTAAAAGCCCTCCCAAAGCACCGTAGAGTTCATTATAACGTGCAAATTTGTCAATATATACTCCGAATAAATATGAAGTAAGCAGAAAGAGCAAGGTAGTCATCAGTGCTCCGTAAGAAAAAAAACGGGCCTGCTTTCCTTCCTTTGTCCCAAAGTAATAGAGAATGGCCGTAGTAAAATATGAAAGGACGGCAAAGAATAGGATTTTTCCAGCCCGGGCACCAACCAGCTCATTAGGATCCATAGCTACTCCACTCGATTCTGCGGCCCAGACATTTAAATACTCCAGGGAATACTCGAAGTACACGAAAGCAATGGCACCAACGATAAGAAGAAGGGACAGAATAATTCCGACCATAAGGGCGTAGGCATATTGTTTAAAAAAATTGCGTGTCAGGTTAATATGATAGGAGGTTTCAAATCCTCCGAATATTGCACTTACTCCATTGGTCATTAAGAAGATGGAAAGGACAAAGGCCGAAGAAAGAAGGCCACCTTGTTTCTGATCCTTGATCTGAGTATAAATTTCCCCGAAATACTCCCCGGTTGCGGTAGGGAGGAAAGATTCGAGAAATCTGAGGAACTGAGTGTCAAAATCCTGACTGCCAAAACTGACAAGGGGAATCACAAATGGAATAAGGGTAACCAGAAATATGAGAAGTGGAAACAGGGCCATAAATAAGCTAAAAGCAATAGAACTGGCCCTTGTAGAAAGCGCTCCCTCCACAATTCCCCTGATGTACATTTCCAGAAGATCGTAAAGAGAAAGGCCCTCCAGGCCAATCAGTTTGATCTTTTTAAGCAGTACAACCAGCCAATTGATTACGGGTATTTTTTCCAGTTTTTCCTCAACTTCCTTTGACATCTATACGGCTTTAAGGCTGAGGTCTTTATTGCTCACTGAATGTGTTAAGGCTCCCGAAGAAATATAGTCAACTCCACATTCTGCGTATTTTCGTAAGGTTTGTTCATTGATTCCTCCTGAGGATTCTGTCAGGCATCTGTCACCAATGATATCTACGGCCTTTCTGGTATCTTCAAAACTGAAATTGTCGAGTAAAATGCGGTAAATCCCGTCCGATCTAAGTATTTCTTCCACTTCCTTAAGATTTCTGGCCTCCACAATGATCTTCAGATCCTTCTGGTGTTCCTGTAAATAGGCCTGAGTTAGATCAATCGCCTTTGTAATCCCCCCTGCAAAATCGATGTGATTATCTTTCAGCATAATCATATCGTAGAGAGCAAAGCGATGATTCTCACCTCCACCAATCCTGACGGCCCATTTTTCAATCGCTCTGATACCAGGAGTTGTTTTTCTTGTATCGAGAATTTTAGTCTTTGTCCCTTCAAGTAAAGCCACATATTTTGCCGTTTTTGTCGCGATGGCGCTCATCCTCTGCATGGCGTTCAACACCAATCGTTCTGCCTTGAGGATACTTTGAGATGATCCACTTACATAAAAGACCACATCCCCATAAATAACAGCCTGCCCATCAGGCACTTCTAGTTCCATTTTCAGATCCTTATCGACATAGTTAAATACCTGGCGAGCAAATTCTACGCCAGCGATCACACACTCCTCCTTTACCAGCAACTTTGCCTTTCCCCTGGCATCTGCAGGTATGCAGGCCAGCGAACTATGGTCTCCATCCCCGACATCTTCCCTGATTCCGTTATTAATGATCTGTTGTATTTCCAGGGCCAAAGCTTCTTCCGAAATCATATGTTTATTTTAAAGAGATAAAATTACTAAAAACAAATGCCAACCAAGAATCAGAATTTGTTGAAAATTTTACCTTTGGGAAATGAAGATTAAACTGTTGGTTGTAGGTAAAACAGACGATCGGGATTTGCAATCTCTGATAGAGGATTATCAAAAAAGATTAGCTCACTATATAAGGTTTCAGCTGCAAGTAATCCCATCCCTGAAAGGAGCCAAAAACAGGTCGGTTGCCGAACAGAAACAGCTGGAAGGACAGGCTATACTCGCACGTCTTGAGCCGTCAGATACCCTGATACTACTTGATGAGAATGGCAGTACATACAGTTCTGTAGGCTTTGCAAAGGAATTGCAGAAATATATGAATGCAGGAACAAGACAATTGGTTTTTGTTATTGGCGGGCCCTATGGTTTCAGTGAGGAAGTGTACGGCAGGGCAAAAAAGAAAATCAGTCTTTCACGTATGACTTTTTCTCATCAGATGATCCGACTATTTTTCACGGAACAACTCTACCGCGCTTTTACAATCCTCCGAAATGAGTCATATCATCATCAATAGAGCACTCTGAACTTGATGGTATGTTCAACCTTTTTCAGGGCAGAGATTACATCTCTGTTATAATCCTTGTCGAGATCCGTGATTACATAACCCAGCTCATCATTTGTTGAAAGATACTGTCCTGTTATATTCATTTCATAATGTGCCAGAACCTCATTGATCCTTGCCATTACGCCAGGTTGGTTTCTGTGGATATGCAGGAAACGATGGGCATTGCTTTGTTTAGGTAATCGGATGTTAGGGAAATTCAATGCATCTTTCGTATTTCCCGTATTGATATAATCCATGATCTTGTTCGGTACAAAATCAGCGATGTTCATCTGGGCCTCCTGAGTGCTCCCGCCTATGTGAGGAGTAAGGATTACGTTAGTTAATCCTTGTAATGGAGTTTTAAAAGCGCCATTTTTTCTGGGCTCCTCAGGAAAAACATCAATAGCAGCTCCGGCTATTTTCTTTTCCTTTAACGCTTTTACCAGGGCAGGAATATCCACGACAAATCCTCTAGAGAGGTTAATGAGATAGGCTCCGTCACGCATCTGGTGTAATTCCCGGTCACCGATGAAATTCTTATTCGCCTTATTATCATCGATATGCAGGGATACCACATCTGATACATTGAGCAGGTCTTCAAGGGTATTACACCTTTTCGCATTCCCCAGGGCCAAACGATCCTCCAGGTCATAATAATATACCCTCATCCCCATGGCTTCTGCCAGGACAGAGAGCTGTTTGCCAATATTTCCATATCCAACGATACCCAGATTCTTTCCTCTTACTTCAGTGGAATTTGCTGCAGTCTTATTCCATTGCCCATTGTGGATTTCCACACTTCGGGGGAATATGTTCCGCATCAGCATAATAATTTGCCCTATAGCCATTTCAACTACAGATCGGGTATTACTGTAGGGTGCATTAAAGACTACTACTCCCTTTTTCAGGCAGTAATTGAGGTCGATTTGTGTTGTTCCTATACAAAAGGCCCCGATAACTAAGAGTTTATTGGCAGCATCGAGTACCCTTGGGGTGATTTGGGTCTTAGATCGTATCCCAAGTACATGCACTCCTTTGATCTTCTCGATCAATTCTTCTTCCGTGAGGCCCCGATCTATTAATTCTACAGAAAAACCATCTTCCGAAAGATTGTCAAAGGCAACTGGATGGACGTTTTCAAGTAAAAGTATTTTGATTCGGTTTTTGGGATAAGAGAGGTTACGCGGAAGGTCATTCACAAAAAGGAATTCATCCAGATTAGGCGCCACATGATCAGCGTTTGACGCTGCTTTTTCCCTATGTACGTTCTCAGTATAGGCAAAAAATTTATGAGCGATTCCTGCCTCCCTCATTACATAATCACTATACCCATCACCAATCACCTGGACTTCCCCTTCGAGGTTCAGTTCTTTTAAACAGGCTATCTTCCCGTTATGGCTGGCCAGCACATTCTTCTCGTCAAATCCGGTTATTTTTCCATCCTCGTCAAAAGTGAATGTATTGGCGTAAACCCGCTCTGATGGAATATTGTACTCCTCAACGATAGGATCTATGAATTCTTTAAAACCACAGGAAATCACATAGATATCCTCAGAATACTTCTCAAAAAATTCCTTGTTCGAAGCAATCGATTTGGAAATCTTTTTCCTGAGCTCTTCTACTAGAGGGTCGAGATGTTTTTTATTTGCCTGTAACAGCCTGATTCTCTTTTCCAGGGACTCTGTAAAAGATATATCCCCGTCGATCCCCAAATTGGTAATGTGTTGAATCTCTTTGATGACCTCATCCCTGTCTTCGCGCTTACTCAGGGTCATTTCAGCTAAAACATCAAGTGCTTCTACCCTGGTCAACGTGCTATCAAAATCAAAAACATACTTCCTCGCCACTGTTATCATATAAAGGTGTTCAAAGATGCAAAAGTAGAAATATTTGAAGATGGAAACATGAAATCGTGTTAAAACTACGAGATCATTGTTTTACAGCCTGTAATGATAAAATATTCTCTTATTTTTATGGACTTTGTTGTGAATTATTAATTCTTTCCGGGTGTGACCGATTTTAACTACAGTGTGGATTTATGAAAAAATTTTTAAAGGCCTTAAAACTGATTTTCCTTTCCCTTATTGTTCTCCTCCTGCTTGCCTATGGGGTGATTTATCTGAAAATGAAAATGGATTCCAGAGCCAATTTTGCGCTCTTAGGTCCTGAAGCTACAGTACTTAACATGGGAGGTCAGTCGATAAGGGACCTGAATAAAAATGGGCAGGTCGA
>JABDQK010000053.1 GCA_013042255.1 Flavobacteriaceae bacterium
TGGTAATGGGCGTGGCTTTTTCAGGGCCGGTGGCTCTCATACCTTACAGTCTATGGTGGAGGAAGTGGCAGATGCTGTAATAGACCCACAAACCGGAGTTTCCATTAAAGAAAGGCGAATTGCCGCACAGATGGTAAACGGGGGAGACAACAGTTTTAAACTAAGTGCCCTGGGTTCAGGATCAGATTACACCCCTTTTATACAACATGCCGGAATTGCTTCACTCAACATCGGTTTTGGAGGGGAAAATGCCGGAGGAGAGTACCATACAATTTATGATACCTACCCCCACTACAAACGCTTTAAAGATCCGGAATTTGCCTATGGAGTTACCCTGGCAAATGCCGCAGGACGAATCGTTCTCAGAATAGCAAATGCGGATGTTTTGCCATTCGAATTCAAGCAATGGCAATCCACTGTTGAAGGTTACCTGAAGGAAGTCATGGATGAAACAGATAAGAAAAGGCAGGCTGTAGAAAAACACAACAAACTGGTAGCACAAAATGCCTATCAACTTGCTGCAGATCCACGCAAACCCTTTGTGAAGCCCGAACTTAAAGAAGCTGTTCCCTATCTCGATTTTTCCCCTTTACAAAACAGCCTGGCACAATTGGGTCAGCGTATTGAGGAACTGGAAGGTCTTGAGTTAGAGTCGCTCCCGGCTAATAAGCAGGAAGCTTTAAACAAAGTACTTAAAGAAACGGAACAGATACTTACCGAAAGTTCCGGTTTACCGCGCCGACCATGGTTCAGGCATCAATTGTACGCTCCCGGGTTTTATACGGGTTACGGGGTTAAGACCCTGCCCGGGGTTCGAGAGGCCATAGAACAAAATAATTGGGAGGAAGCACAGCAGCAAATTGAAAAATTATCAGGAACTTTTCTGGCCATGGATGAACACCTGAAAAAATTGATCGGCCATGCAGAATAAACTGATTTAGCATACTCTGGCAATTATATTCAAGTATAGTTCGTGAATTCACTTAGGCAAGACAGTAGGAAAAAGTGGAATTAACAATCATTCTATTTGATATAACACTACTTCAAGCTAAATATTTTGTACCTTAAGTGACTCTATATCATTGATATAGCATAAAACCGTAACCACCAACCAAAATAATTATTATGAGCACTAAAGTAAAATTAACCGCAATGATAGCGGGCTTACTGGTATGCCTGTATTTTTTATTGCCAAAAGAATCCGCAAAAGATCCTTCACAACTTGCTTCTTACGGAGCAATTAAGTGTACTGTAGCCAACTTTTTACTCGAGGATGTAGATACCACTCAACAAATTTCTCCACTTTTTGAAAATTTGGGTACGCTCAATTTTACGATTACTACTTCCAATTCCAGAGCACAAGAATTCTTTAACCAGGGATTGCGACTAACCTATGCTTTTAATCATGCAGAGGCACATCGATCATTCATGGAAGCTTCGAGGCTAGATCCAAAATCTCCAATGACTTATTGGGGTCAGGCCTATGCCTTGGGTCCAAATATTAACGATCCTGAACCTTTGGAAGAGCGAAAAATAAAATATAATGAGGCGATTGCAAAAGCCGTTAAGGCGATGTCGACGGCAACCCAAAAGGAACAAGCATTAATTGAAGCACTAACACATAGGTACAGTACTGATATAACTGAAAACACTGGTGATCTAAATAAAGCCTATATGGAGGCCATGGAAAAAATCGTGAAGAAATATCCCGAGGATGCCAATGTACAAGTTCTATATGCCGCCTCAGTTATGAATACCGTTCCCTGGAATTATTGGGATAAGAATGGTAACCCTTCAGCCAATATTACCAAAGCCAAGGCAGCATTGGAGATCGCTATGGAGAAAGATCCTGATCATCCCGGGGCACATCACTACTATATACATATGGTAGAACTTCCGTTTCCGGACATGGCCGTTCCCAGTGCAGACAAACTGGGATCTCTTATGCCGGCGGCAGGACATATTGTTCATATGCCTTCGCATATATATATACGGGTGGGCAGATATAAAGACGCGGTTACGGCAAATCAGGCAGCTATACTGGCAGACGAGGATTATATTTCCCAGTGCTATTCACAAGGCATGTATCCCCTGGGGTACTATCCGCATAACATCCATTTTTTGTGGTCAGCTGCCAGCCTTCTGGGTGCAAGTGATATTGCCATAGATGCCGCAAAAAAGACAGCAGAAAAAGTACCTGAAGGCGAGTTGGTAAACTTGCCATTTCTTCAGGATTTCGCAGCTACACCATACCTGGCATACACTAGATTTGGCAAATGGAATGACATTTTAACTATTCCAAGTCCAAATCCCGAGATCAAACATTTAAACCTAATTCGTCATTATGCCAGAGGTATAGCTTTTATCAGAAAAGGTAATGTAAAAGAAGCTGAAGAAGAGCTCGAGGCTCTTTCGAGATTACGTGAAGACGATTCGCTTAAGGACCTAATTGCTACAGCTCATAACAGTTCAGCATCCATCGCTGATATAGCGTATGAAGTAATTGCCGGTGAATTAGCCTCCTTGAAGAAGGATTATCCCACCGCCATAGTCCATTTAAAGAATGCAGTAGCAGCAGAAGATAATCTGACATATACAGAACCTGCCGCATGGCATATTCCGACCAGACAAAACCTTGGCGCAATTTTGCTTGAAGCCAAAGAATATGAAGAAGCTGAAAAAATTTACCGAGAAGATCTCAAAGTTCTTCGGCAAAATGGTTGGTCATTGATGGGGCTTTATAAAAGTCTAAAAGGGCAGGGAAAGATGCAGGAAGCCAATCAAGTTCAGGAAGAATTTAATATGGTATGGAAAGATGCAGATATCGTAATAAGTAATTCGGTCTTGTAACATTGAGTTATGAAATCAAAGAAAATTCTCCTCCCTACTGTCATTTGTATAGCGGGGTTAGCCATATTTCTACTATATTTTCGGAGTTCAAATACCGCTAATGAACCCAGGATCTACAATCCTGCGGATCTTAATCCTATGCTTGTAGACTTTGACTATCAAGATGTGAAAAAAGGATATTATGTAAAAGACTTTCGTTTAATAAATCAAAATGCTGATACCATTACTCATGCAGACTATGACGGTAAAATTTACGTAGTTGATTTCTTTTTCACCCGTTGTCCGAGTATTTGCCCTTTAATGACGAAAAATATGGAGGAGTTGCAGACACTCTTTTACGATAATGATTTAGTAAAATTACTATCTATTTCGGTTACTCCAACTTTAGATAGTGTTGAAGTACTAAGGCGATATGCAAAAATGCATAATGCTTCCAGTTCAAAATGGAATATAACAACCGGAAATAAACAACACATTTATGACCTAGCCCGAAAAAGTTACTTTGCTGTCCTTGATGAGGGCGATGGAGGTTTGCAGGATTTTATCCATACTCCTAATTTTATCCTTGTCGATACACAAAGACAAATCAGAGGGATTTATGATGGCACCCGTTCAGACGAAATACTGCGATTGACAGATGATATTGCCTTACTCTTGAATTAAGCGTTGTATCGCACGTTGATACTCTTCCATCATATCTTCTACGATCTGCGCTGCAGGCTTTATATCGTGAATAACGGCAGAAACCTGTCCTATCTCCAATTCACCTTCCTTTAAATCACCCTCGAACATCCCGCGCTTAGCCCTGGCCCTGCCAAGCAATTCTCTGAGCTCGTCAGGAGTGGCACAACGTCTGTAGGCTTCTTGCACTTGCTCAAAGAATTCATTCTTTAACATCCGAACCGGGGCCAGTTCTTTTAGCGTGAGTTGAGTGTCACCTTCCTTGGCCGCAACCACCCTTTCTTTAAATCGTATGTGTGAAGAGGCTTCATCTGAAGCCACAAATCGGGTTCCCACCTGTACTCCGTCCGCACCTAACACCATCGCTGCAAGCATAGAACGTCCGGTAGCGATACCCCCAGCGGCGATTAATGGAATCTCGATTTGTTCCCTTACAGCAGGGATCAAAGCTAAGGTGGTGGTTTCGTCCCTGCCGTTATGTCCTCCTGCTTCAAAACCCTCAGCAACCACAGCATCCACTCCGGCCTTTTGGGCTTTCAGGGCGAACTTGACACTGCTCACAACATGTACTACAGTAATCCCTTTGTCCTTCAGAAAGGATGTCCATGTTGCGGGATTTCCGGCGGAGGTAAAGACGATAGGCACTTCCAATTCAACAATGATCTCCATGAGTTTCTCGATATCCGGATA